>DAOUGF010000543.1:0-8913 GCA_034429295.1 Chloroflexaceae bacterium | reverse complement strand
AAGCTGCTCAGCGACGATGGCTTCTTCGAGGCGCCCGCCCTGCCGGTGACGATCGTGGACCGGATCGGCAGCGGCGACGCCTTCGCTGCCGGCGCCCTCGACGGCATCCTCGACGGCGACCCAGCCCTCGGCCTGCGCCGCGGCGTGGCCCTCGCCGCTATCGCCCTCTCCCAGCACGGCGACCGCACGCTCTCCACCAGGGCCGAGCTCGAGAGTGTGCTCGCGGAGAGCGGGGGGGACGTGGCGCGGTAGGGGGTGGGTTTTGGATCGCGAAATTCGCGAAGCGTAGCGAAAAACACGAAACGAAGACGCGAAGGCGCGAAAGGGAAGACGCGAAACGAAGACGCGAAACGAAGACGCGAAAGATCAATGGGTTACGAAGTAGCGCGAAGCGCTTAAGGGAAGACGCGAAAGGAGGGGGATGATGGACCCCAAAGCGCATATTCTCGACACGAAGATCGTGGCGATTATCAGGCTTGAGGAGTACAGCAAGGCGGTAGAGGTGGCGCGAGCGCTGGTGGCGGGCGGCGTCACAGCGCTGGAGTTCACGCTCACCGGCAAAGGCGCGATCGAGGCGGTCGGGGCGGCGCGCGAAGCGCTCGGCGACACCGCTTGTGTGGGCGTGGGCTCGGTGCTGACCGCCGAGCAGGCGCAGGCCAGCATCGACGGCGGCGCGCAGTTCGTGGTCACGCCGGCGGTGCGCCCCGCCGCGATCGCCGCCTGCGTGAACCGCGGCGTGCTGGCGCTCGCTGGCGGCCTCACGCCCACCGAGCTGCTCGCCGCCCACGAGGCCGGCGCCGAGCTGGTGAAGCTCTTCCCGGCCCGCCTCGGCGGTCCCGCCTACCTGAAGGACGTGCTCGCCCCGCTGCCCTTCCTGAAGATCGTGCCCACAGGCGGCGTGAGCGCTGAGAACGCCCGCGACTACCTGGCCGCGGGCGCGAGCGCCCTCGGCATCGGCGGCAACCTCGTACCCGCGAAGGCCGTGGCTGCCGGCGACTTCGCCCAGATCACCGCCACGGCGAAGGCCTGCGTGGCTGCAATAAGGTGAGCGCCCTTACTTTCGCGCATTTCCGTTTCGCGCCTTCGCGCCTTCGTTTCGCGTCTTCCCTTTCGCGCCTTCGCGCCTTCGCTTTCGCGTTTTTCGCTACCTTTCGCGTATTTCGCGATCCAAACGCCCCCCGGAGATACCCATGACCCGCTCCAGACGCTTCGAGCTGCTCGACCAGCGGGAGATCAACCGCGAGACGTTTGTAGAGCCCTGGCCCGAGGCCGGCCTGATCGTCGCCGACAGCCCCTTCGACCCCCAGCCGAGCCTGCGGGTGGAAGATGGGCGCGTGGTTGAGCTCGACGGCAAGCCGCGGGCCGAGTTCGACGCCATCGACACCTTCATCGCCGACCACGCCCTCGACCTGGAGGCGGCGGAGGAGGCGATGGCCACGCCCTCGCTCGAGATCGCCCGGATGCTCGCCGACATCAACGTGCCCCGCGCGAAGATCCACCGCCTCGCCTGCGGCGCCACGCCGGCCAAGCTCTGCCAGATCATCAGCCACATGAGCGTGCTTGAGATGATGGTCGGCCTGGCGAAGATGCGGATCCGCCGCGCCCCCGCCAACCAGGCCCACGTCACCAACCGCCGCGAGCACCCGGCCCTCCTCGCCGCCGACGCCGCCGAGGCCGCGCTGCGTGGCTTCGCCGAGGTGGAGACGACCGTGGGCGTGGCCCGCTACGCCCCCTTCAACGCCCTCGCCATCCTCGTGGGCACCCAGACCGGGCGCGGCGGCGTGCTCACCCAGTGCTCGGTGGAGGAGTCGCTCGGCCTGCGCCTGGCGATGAAGGGCCTCACCACCTACGCCGAGACGCTCTCGGTCTACGGCACCGAGCGAGCCTTCGTGGACGGCGACGACACGCCGTGGTCGAAGGCATTCCTCGCCGCCGCCTACGCCTCCCGCGGCGTGAAGGTGCGCTTCACCTCGGGCACCGGCTCGGAGGCGCTGATGGCCCACGCCGAGGGCTGCTCGATGCTCTACCTGGAGGCGCGCTGCCTGTGCGTCACCCGCGGCGCCGGCAGCCAGGGCGTGCAGAACGGCTCGATCTCCTGCATCGCCCTGCCCGAGGCGCTGCCCGGCGGCGTGCGGGCCGTGCTCGCCGAGAACCTGATCGCCTCGATGCTCGGCCTCGAGGTGGCCTCCGGCAACGACGCCCTGGCCTCCCACTCGGCCATCCGCAAGTCGGCCAAGCTGATGCTGCAGTTCATCCCCGGCACCGACCTGATCTTCTCGGGCTACAGCGCCGTGCCGAAGCGCGACAATCTCTTCGGCGGCGGCAACTTCGACGCCGAGGATCATGACGACTACAGCGTGCTCCAGCGGGATATGCAGATCGATGGCGGCACCCGCTCGATCGATGAGGAGGCCGCGCTGGCCGTGCGCCGCGAGGCCGCCCGCGCCATCCAGGCGGTGTACGCCGAACTGGGCTTCCCGCCGATCAGCGATGAGGAGGTGGAGGCCGCGGTGGTGGCCCACGCCTCGGAGGATATGCCGGCCCGCGATGTGGTGGCCGATCTGACCGCCGCCGACGCCTTCCTCAATAGCGACGATACGGTGCTCGCGGTGGCAGCGGCCCTGCGCCGCCGCGGCTTCGAGCGCACCGCCGCCAACATCCTCGAGCTGGGGCGGCAGCGAGTGGCCGGCGATTACCTGCAGCCGGCCGCGATCTTCGACAACGACTTCCGCGTGCGCAGCGGCGTGAACGACCCGAACGACTACCGCGGCCCCGGCACCGGCTATCGCGTCGAGGGCGCCCGCTGGGAGGAGCTGCAGCGCATCCGCCAGGCGAAATCGCCCCGCGACTTTATCGCCGGCCAGATCGGCGCGCCGCTGGAGAAGCTGGTCGAGCTCGGCCCGGCCCGCCCCGGCTCGCACACCGAGGTGATCCTCGCGGTGGGCCCGGCCTTCGGCCGCGAGCTAACGCGCACGATCGGCGGGTTGGAGCACGAGGATGTGCTTGCCGCCATCCTCACCGGCGTCGCTGAGGAGGGGCTGACGGCTCGCATCGTGCGGGTGCGCCACAGCTCCGACTGCGCCGAGATCGGCTACGCCGGCGCCCAACTCAGCGGCTCGGGGATCGCGATCGGCCTCCAATCCCGCGGCACGACGATCATCCACAAGCGCGGCCTGGCGCGGCTCAATAACCTCGAGCTCTTCCCCCAATCCCCGAGCCTCACCCTTGAGACCTACCGCATGATCGGGCGCAACGCGGCGCGCTATGCGAAGGGCGAGCGGCCCGTGCCGGTGCCCGTGCAGGTGGACAACTGGGCCCGCCTGCGCCTGATCGTCAAGACGGCCCTGCTGCACCGCCGGGAGACCGAGCAGGTGCGGGACGAGCCGCCGATGGAGCTTGCCTTCGACTGGGAGCCGGACGTTTGAGCGCGAAGGCTCTAGATAAAGTGCAAAAGCCTATGGATGAGATATGCTACCCCCTGCGCGAGCACGCCACCGATGAGCTGCGAGCCGCGAGCGGGCGCCCCCTGACCGAGCTGACGGAGGAGGCGCTCGACGCGGGCGAGCTGAGCATCACCGACTTGCAGATCAGCGCGGAGGCGCTGCGGGCCCAAGCCACGGTGGCGCGCCGCGCCGGCTACACACAGCTGGCCGCGAACCTGGAGCGCGCCGCTGAGCTCACCGTGGTGCCGAACGCCGAGGTGCTGCGCATGTACGATATGCTGCGCCCTGGCCGCGCCACCCACGAGCAGCTCGTGGCCCTCGCCGACGAGCTCAGGGAGCGCTACCACGCCCAGGAGTGTGCTGCCTTCGTGCGCGAGGCCGCCGAGGTCTACCTACGGCGGGGCCTGGTGCGGAAGAGCTGACCGCGCATCACTTAGCTCCACGAAAGCGCTCGATCCAGGCCACGGCGTAGTCGACCAGCGGGCGCTGGGGCACGAGGATGGCGGTGCCCTGGCCGACCTTGCCGCGGCGCTCGAGGCCGGTGTCGGCGGCGAAGTCGGCGCCGATCTGGGGGAAGTCGTCGTCCTGCCAATCGAGATCTTCGAAGGTTACCCAACGGCGGGTGCCTTCGACCATGATCGGCGCGCCGGTGGTGATGGTGTGTTTGCCGGGCCAGTCCGCGCGATACTCCGCCAGGTGGAGCGAGGTGTTGTTGCTATGGCCCACGCCGAGCAGCAACACGTGGCCGTCGAGGTCGTAGAGCCGGCTGAGGGGCGAGCCGTCGCCGAGGCTCGCCTCCAGGGTGTGGTCGGCGGTGAGATAGGCGGCGTGGCGCCCCCAAGCGGCGAAGGAGACTTGGGGGTGGGCGCTGCGGATCACGCCAGGCTGGCGGCGGAACGTCTCGGCGACCTGGCCCATCTTGCGAGTGGGCGTGAGGTTAGGGTCGAAGGCGGGCATATGCTCGCGGATGATCGGCCACCAAGCCTCGGGCACGGGCGGCGCGACCCACGCTGAGGGATCCGAGAGATCGGTGCTGTGGGTGGGCATCATCAGGGTGCCCTCGGGGCCGAGTAGCTCTTCCAAGGCGAGGATCACGGCCACAGGCCCGCCGCAGACCCAGCCGAGGCGGCTCAGCGACGTGTGGACGAGCAGGGTCATGCCGGAGGTCACGCCGAGGGCGGCGAGGTCGGTCCGCAGGGACTCGACGGTGACGGGGAGCGCGCCTGAAGGCGCGTTGCTATCGGTGTTCGGCATTGTCTCTCCTCTATGAGTTGGCGCCCGGCGATGCTCTCGGGGCGCTGTCCCATACCAGTGCTACCTGCGCGTGGGTGGTGTTGCGAGCGGGCTCTGCCCTTCGCGCTCCCCACTGACTGCCTCGGGGCGGTGGCCACGTATCAGTACCACCTACACGGTGGGTGAGGATGCGAGTGGGCTCCGCCCCTCGCGCTCCCGCTGAATACCTCGGGGCGGTTGCCTCGTAGCAGTACCACCTGCACGGTGCGTGGAGATGCGAGTGGGCTCCGCCCCTCGCGCTCCCCGCCAAGGGGGCGGCTGCCCCCTTGGAACCCCCGAAGCCCATGGCCGGCTCAGTCCGCGTACCATAGCTGCATGCCCCTCGGCGCCGAGAGCGGGTGTGGCGGTGCCAACGAGGCGGCAGCAGCCCGACAGCTGCGCTGCCCGGCAGCGCCCCGCCCGCCGCGGGCGCACCCCATGCTACAATACTTCGCGGAGTTTGCCGCGTGTAGCGCCGCCCTGCCGGCGCGCCCCGGAGGCGCCGATGAGCTTGATGACCGCCGACCTGGATGAGAACTGGCAGCCTGAGGTGCTAGCCTACCTGCGGCGCTCGCCCTACCGCAACGCCATCCCCCTCTCGAATGTGACTCAGCTGCGCCAGCGCTGCGATGTGGTCCTCGTCCACAGCGCGGGCTCGGTGCAGGGTATGGCCTCCCACTATCGCGACCTGCCCTTCCTCGGTTTCACCTTCGTGGCCGAGTTCGATGAGGCTATGCCGCTGCTGCTCGGCGCCCTCGCCGACCGTGTGCCAGCTCTGCGGGACGCCGAGCTCACCACGGTGATTCCTGAGCAGCGGATGCGCCGGCTCGCCCGCTTCGCGACGATCGAGGCCGCTGAGGTCGAGTACCAGATGGTGGCGGAGCCAGAGACGCTGCGCCCGAAGGCGTCGCCCATGGTGCGCAGGCTCCGCCCGGACGATCTGCCCGCGATGACCGAGCTGGCCGCGCTGGGCGGGCTGATGGCCTGGCGCCCGCAGGTGTTCGGCCACGGACCGGCCTTCGGCGCCTTCGACGGCGAGAATCTGGTGGCGATGGCGGCGACCCACTTTGCCACGCCCGATGTGATCGAGATCGGCAACATCGTCACCCACCCCGCGTATCGCCGGCGCGGGCTGGCCAGCGCCTGCACCAGCGCCCTCGCCCAAGCCTGCTTCGGGCTCGCGCCCCGGGTCTACCTGATGGTGATGGCCGAGAATGAGGGAGCCTACGAGGCCTACCGCGCGCTCGGCTTCTGGCCCGCCGAGCGCTATACCTTCGCCCGCTTCCGGTTGGCGCTGTAGCGCGCCCGCCCATGTCCCCAGCCGCCACAGCCCGCGTTAGGTCGCAAGACGAGGCGAAGCCTCAGCGCCCGCGCCTGGCCTATGTGCCGGGGCTGGACGGCCTGCGCGCGCTGGCTGTCGCCGCGGTGCTGCTCTACCACCACGATCCACGCCTGCTCCCCGGCGGCTTTCTGGGCGTCGAGCTCTTCTTTGTACTCAGCGGCTACCTGATCACGGCGCTGCTCTTCTTCGAGTGGCGGGCCTTCGGCGGACTCGATCTGCCGGGCTTCTGGCTGCGCCGGGCACGGCGCCTCGTGCCGGCCATGCTCGTGATGCTCCTCGCCAGCCTTGCCATCGGCGCGCTCTTTCTGCGGGATCAGCTGGCGGAGCTGCGGGGCGACGCCCTCGCGGCCCTGGCCTATCTCGCTAACTGGCGGCTCATCCTGGAGCAGCGGCCCTACTTCGCCAGCTTCGGCCGGCCATCGCTGCTGCTTCACCTCTGGTCGCTGGCAATCGAGGAGCAGTTCTACCTATTCTGGCCGCCGCTGCTCGCCCTGACGCTGGCACGCCTCGGGCGGCGGGGGGCGCTAGCCGTCGCCCTAGGGTTGGCTGCGGTCTCCGCGGCGCTGATGGCCTGGCATTTCTCGCCCGACAGCGACCTCTCGCGGGTCTACTACGGCACCGACACGCGGGCCGCAGGGCTGCTGGTGGGGGCGGCCCTGGCCCTCGCCTGGCCGCCGCGCACGCTGCGAGCCCTGGCTGGACGGCGAGCCGAGCCCTGGCGCGATCTGCTCGGCCTCGCGGCGCTCGCGGCACTCGCGGCGATCTTGCTCACGACCCACGAGTTCACGCCGCGGCTCTACCGCGGCGGCTTCCTGCTCGTGGATCTGGCGGCGGCGGCGGCGATCGTGGCGGTGGCGCGACCCGGCGCGCAGCTCTGCCGGGCGCTGCTCGGCGCAGGCCCACTGCGCTGGGTGGGCCTGCGCTCCTACAGCATCTACCTCTGGCACTGGCCGGTGTTCGTGCTCACCCGCCCCGGCCTCGACGTGCCGCTCTCAGGGCTGCCGCTGCTCGCTGTCCGCCTGGCGCTAACACTGGCCCTGGCCGAGCTCTCCTTCCTGCTGGTGGAGGGGCCGGCGCGGCGCGGCGCGATCGGGCGGGCGTGGGCGACACTCCTCGCGGCGCGGGGGAGCCGCCGCCACAGGCTGGCGGCTGGTTGGGCCACCGCTGCAGCCGCCTCCGGCGCCCTCGTGGGCTGGCTCGCTTTCACACCGGCCAGCGGCGCCGCCACGCCAACTTGGGCGGCCGATCTGCTCCTGGCCACGACCGCCACAACCAGCCCAGCGTCAATCGAGCCCATCCCGGCGCAGGCGGCCCTGATCGTGCTGCCCACCGTCCCGGCGCTCACGCCCACGAAAGGCCCGCCGCCGCTTCCCGTCACGCCGGTCGCCGGTGGCGCCGCGCGGCTCGCCATCGCCGCGACGACACGGGAGCCGATCGCGCCCCCGCTCGGCCGGCCGGCGCCCGCCAGCACGGGTGACCCGCGCCTGGCCCCTACGGTGACGCCTTCGCCCTCGCCTGTCCGCAGCGTGCTCGCTGTCGGCGACTCGATCATGCTCGGCGCCGCTGGGGCCATCAGCGCGGCAATGCCACAGGTGGAGATCAACGCCGCGGTGAGCCGGCAGATCGACGCCACGATCGCGCTGCTGCGGGCCCGCCGCGACGCCGGCCAGCTCGCCGATATGGTCGTGGTCCATGTGGGGAACAACGGCTATGTGAGCCCCGAGCGCGCGGTTGAGTTGCTCGACGTGCTCGCCGGCGTGCCGCGGGTCGTGGTAGTCAACACAGCCGTGCCCCGCTCGTGGGAGGGGCCGAACAACCAGTCGCTCGCCGCCGCCGTGCCGAACTACCCGAATGCCGTGCTGGTGGATTGGCGCGCCGCCAGCGCCGGCCGCTACGAGCTCTTCTGGGACGACGGCGTGCACCTGCGGCCGGAGGGCGCCGCGCTCTTCGCCGCTCTGATCGCCGAGCAGGTGCGGTAGCACACCGGCCACGAGGTGAATTCAGTTGCCACGCACGTGAGTGCACGGAATGCTTCGGCCGTGCGTTCCGAGCGACATATGTGGTTCAGTTAGAGTTGCCCGTCGCCGCCCCAGCGCTCCAGCGCCTCAAGGTAGGCCGGGTCGTCGTAGCGGGCCAAGCTGAAGGCGGAGGCGTATGGCGGCAGCGCCTCGCCGGTGATGTGCTGCGCCACCAGCTCGCCGCCAGCACAGGCAGCCATGAGCCCAAAGCCGGAGAAGCCGCCGGCGATATAGGCGCCTGTCACGGGCAGCGGGCCGATCAGGGGGCGGTTCTCGCGGGTGCGCGTGTAGTAGCCGCCGTCGATCACCGCTCGCGGCACACTCCGCAGGTAGCCGCCGAGGCCGGGCAGCATCGTCGCCAGGCCGCGGAGCGCGAGCTCCGGCAGCTGCTCATCGATCTGGATCGGGAAGGTCGGCGGCACTGCGCCCGTGTGGTAGTCCCACAGCAGCAGGATCGTGCTCGCTCCCGCGCCGCCCTCTGGCCTGGTGTGGGCGCCGGCCGGCAGCTCCTCAAGCAGCCAGCGCAGCTCTGGCTCCTCCGCCAACTCGGCCCGCTCCTCCTCGCTCCAGGGCAGCCGCACCGGGTCGGCCCAGATCAGCATCGGGGCGTCGCGAGGCACCACGCCGAGTCGGTCCTCGATCGCGGCCTTGAGGTGCAGCTCGTTGTAGAGCGGCAGCTCCAACCCGAGCATGCGCCCCACCTCGCCCTGCAGCGGGCCAGCAGCGCTGACGAAGGCGCCCGTGGCGATGCGGGTCTCGCCGCCAGGCGTGGCGACGCGCACCGCCGTCACGCGCCCGCCCGCCTGATCCACGGCCGTGACCTTGCCTCGCAGCAGCC
>DAOUGF010000542.1:0-9357 GCA_034429295.1 Chloroflexaceae bacterium | reverse complement strand
GCGCCCGATCGACAACGTGATGAAGATCATGCAGAAGGAACGGGCGACCCTCTATCCCGGCGTGCCGGCCATGTACATCGGCATCATCAACCACAAGGATGTGGCCAACTACGATTTGAAGAGCATCAAGGCGTGCATCTCCGGCTCGGCTCCGCTGCCGATGGAGGTGCAGGAGAAGTTCGGGGAGATCACGGGCGGGCGCCTGGTGGAGGGCTACGGCATGACCGAGGCCAGCCCCGTCACCCACTGCAACCCCGTCTTCGGCCAGCGCAAGGCCGGCAGCATTGGCATCCCTGTCCCCGACACCGAGGCCAAGATCGTTGATCTGGAGACGGGCGAGAGCCTGCCCTTCGATGGCGAGGCCCAAGGCGAGCTGTGCGTGCGCGGCCCCCAAGTGATGAAGGGCTACTGGAACCAGCCCGAGGAGACGGCCGCCACGATCGATGCGGAGGGCTGGCTGCACACCGGCGACATCTGCAAGGTAGATCCCGACGGCTACTTTTATATCGTGGATCGCAAGAAGGATATGATCAACGCCTCGGGCTTCAAGGTGCTGCCCCGCGATGTGGAGGAGGTGCTGTTCATGCACCCCAAGGTGATGGAGGCCGTAGTGGCCGGCATCCCCCACCCAACCCGCGGCGACGACACGGTGAAGGCCTATGTGGTGCTCAAGGAGGGCGAAACTCTCACCGCCGATGAGTTGAAGGAGTTCTGCAAGCTGCACCTGGCCCAGTACAAGGTGCCCCGCGAGATCGAGTTCCGCAGCGAGCTGCCGAAGACGATGGTGGGCAAGGTGCTGCGGCGCGTGCTCGTGGAGGAGGAGAAGGCGAAGCAGAACAAGGCAAAGCAGACGGAGACGGCCACCGCGTAGTGACCACGCCGCGAGCCACACAGAGGCGGGAGGAAAGCCCCTCCCGCCTCTTTGCTATGTCATCTAGTGCTGTTACAGCGCCCTGCTACACTTGTTTTCATCACGCCAGCGTCACCCACGCCGTCACGAGCGCCGACAGCGACTACGAGGAGATCGCCGTGACGAGCGTAGCGGTGAGCATCGCCGACAACGACAGCGCCACGCCGAGCACCGGGCCAGTCTATCTGCCACTGGTGGCCCATCCCCCGGCGCGCTCCGACCTGACGGCGAGCGCGATTCATAGCGCCGGCTGCACGCTGGAGGTCGTGGTGGCCAACCAGGATGATGGCCCGGT
The DNA here is from genome assembly GCA_034429295.1 of Chloroflexaceae bacterium. Taxonomy (GTDB): domain Bacteria; phylum Chloroflexota; class Chloroflexia; order Chloroflexales; family Chloroflexaceae; genus OHK40. Next base: position 8,152 of record DAOUGF010000542.1, on the reverse strand, counting down.
GAGCGCGCCCTTCCGTGTGGCCGAGAGCAACTCCGGCGGGCCGATCGCGGCCGGCGCCCAGCTCTACGCTCATGCCGACTCTGCCGCGGCTGGCAATGTCTGGGGCGTAATATTGGAGCAGGACGAGCAGGCGGGCGTGAGCTACAATACCATCGCCGGGGCCATTGCGGGCTCGGCGATCGAGGCGCCGGCCGTGCCCCTGAGTGCGATGCTGCCCGAGGGGCTGTCGCAGCGACCGCACGAGTAGCCATTGTCACACCGGCGGGCCTTAGAACCAGGGTGGCCCGCCGCCGCTCGTGTCCTACCGGGTATCTCTCACAGCCTGATGAGGATTAAGATGCGACGACTGATCGTGCTCGCAGGTGCTCTGGCTCTCGCCTTGTGGCTCCCAATCGTTCCGGCGACCGCCCAGCCCTTGCCGCCCCGGCCAACCCCAGCCCCAACAGCCACCGCCGCGCCGACGGCTGAGCCGACGGTCGAACCGACGGCCGAGCCTGAGCCCGAAGCGGAGGCCGATGACAAGCGCGAGCCGGCCCCTGCGCCGGGGCGGATCACTGGCACCGTGATTGACCAGCGCACTGGGGCGCCCGCGCCGGGGGTGCAGGTGCGGTTGGGCGATGAGCTCCTCACGACCGACGCCAACGGCAACTACGACCGCAACGGCCTGGCCCCCGGCGTCTACGAGGTGGCCCTGGTGCTCGCACCCGAGCAGGGCGTGGCGCTGCAGGGCACGCTGTGGCTAGAGTTGGCTGAGGGCGCCACCGTGGTGCAGCACCTGGTGTTCGCCAGCCCCGCGCCCGTCGAGCCCACCGCTACGGCCGAGCCTGAGGCGATCCCCGCGCCTACCGCCGTGCCCATACCTGCCACCCTGCCCGCCACGGGCGGCATTGCCCACAATGCATGGTGGCCGGCCCTCATAGGGCTGGTGATGCTGGCGGTTGGGGCGGCGATACGAAAGCGTGGTGGCGAGGGAAGGTAGGTGCGAGAGAGAACAGAGAACAAAGCCGCTGTGCTTCTGTTCTCTGTTCCTTTGCGCTACTGCGGCGGTCGCACCCGCACCACATGCACCTGGGTGTCGCCCGCGAGAATGCTGAGCAGCGTGCTGACGAGGGAGATCACCAGGCCGCCCCAGAAGGCGGGCCAGAAGCCGTCGATGTGGAAACTGATGCCCAACTGGTCGGCGAGGGCGGAGGTGAGGCCGAGCAGTACGGCGTTGATCACCAGCCCGAAGAGACCGAGGGTCAGGATCACCAGGGGGCAGGTGAGCAGGTAGATCAGGGGGCGCAGCAAGGCGTTGAGCAGGCCGAAGACGAGGGCGACGACGCCGATATGCCAGCCGGGCCCGCTGAACTCGATGCCAGGCACCAGCAGAATGGCGGCGAAGATCGCGAGCGAGCTGATCGCCCAGCGAAGGATTAGCTGGAGCCAGGGCGGCCGCTGGGGCGCCGCTGGCGATGGTTGGTTCTGCATACTGGTCCTTTCAGGGCGGATTCGCCCCGCCCTCAGCCCTATGCTATTATACGCCCCGATTTCGCCAGGGATGCAGGCTGGCGCGGCGTCTGGCGCCACGCCTTCCCGGCCGGGGTGAGCTGATGATAAACGGGGCGATCTTCGAGCAGGTGCAGCGCAGCGCGGCGGCCGACGGCAAGGCGGCCTACTTCCGCTTGCACCAGCACCGCTTCGCCGCTATGCTGCGGGCGATGGAGGGACCTCGCGGCGATGTGCTCGAGGTGGGCGTGACGCCCGGCCATTTCACGGAACTGCTGGTGCAGTCGGGCTTCAAGGTGCAGGGGGTGGACCTCGACCCTGCGAAGCGGCGGGCGCTCTGGGAGCGGCTCGGCGTGGAGGTGCGGCAGGCCAACCTGGAGCGGGAGGCGCTGCCCTTCCCCGACGAGGCCTTTGACTGGGTGGTTTTCTCCGAGGTGATCGAGCACCTGCTCTACTCGCCGCTGCCGGTGCTGCGGGAGTTCCGGCGGGTGCTGCGGCCGGGCGGCCGCCTGCTGATCACCACGCCCAACGAGCTCTACTTCAAGAGTCGCCTGCGGACGATCGTGCGGGCAGCGCTCTGGCTGAGCCTGAGCACCCGCGAGGAGTTCCGCCACCAGATGCTGCTGGAGGGCGAGGCCCGCTACACCACCCACGCCCGCACCTACACCATGGGCGAGCTGACCTGGCTGGTAGAGCAGGCGGGGTTGCGGGTGGTGCGGCGCAGCTACGAGGCACCCTGGGAGCGGGTTGGGCTTGAGGCGGCGCGGCTGCGCTCTCATCCGCTGCGGGTGCTCGCCAAGGGGATGTTCGCCGCGATTACGGCGGCGCTGCCGCCCACCCGCTCGATGCTCCTTGTGGTGGGGCAGCGCTAGCGGCGCTGGCGCCCCGCGCCCAGCCTGTCTGTCGGAGGGCGCGAGGTGGCGGCCCACTCCTACGCGGTGGGCGCCGGGCCTGGCTCTAGCTCCTTCGTGATATCGCGCAGCGTCGAGAGGTCGCGGATGCGCTCAGTGAAGAGCACGCCGTGCAGGTGGTCCACCTCGTGCTGGATAGCCCAACCGAGCAGGCCATCGGCCTTCCGCAGGCGGCGCGACTTGCCCGTGATGTCCTGGTACTCGACCGTAACCCAGGTGTAGCGCGGGACAAGGCCGTACCAGCCGGGCAGGCTGAGGCAGCCCTCGTCGCGCATCACCTCCTCGCCGCTTGTCTTGACGATCTTGGGGTTGAAGAGGGTGTAGCGCTCGGCTGGCGCCACCTCAACCTCGGTGCCGTCCTCCCGCTCCTCGATCTCCGGCGGAATCTCGATCACGCAGAGCTGGATCGGCAGGCCGATCTGTGGTGCGGCGAGGCCCACGCCGTTGGCGGCGTTCATCGTCTCGAACATGTCGGCCACCAGCTGCTTGAGGTTGCGGTCGGGCAGCTTCACCGGGCGGCAGTGGGCCTTGAGGATCTTCTTGTCGTTCTCGTCGTCAATACGCAGGATGCGTCGTATCGCCATCGCTTTGCTTCTGCTCTAGTGTGAGGGCCTACATACCACGGGTGTTAGCCGGGAGCGACTCCGCTGGCAGCTTCCAGGGAAGGCGGCCACGGCGGGCAGCCCTTACCGCTCCATGCCGAGAGGCTTTCCATCTAGCCTCTTTAAGATAGGCTCCTGAATCGATTATAGCACAGCCGTCGCGGCGATCCCGGCTACAGAACGTGGACGGGATCCACATCGATACTCCAGCCGTAGAGGGGGCCGAGAGAGTCGAGCAGATCGCTCAAGGGGGCCTCGGCGCCCAGCGGCAGACGCAGGATGATGTGCCAGCGCCAGCGCCCGCGGGCCCGCTGGATGAAGGCCGGCGCCGGCCCGACGATCCCCCAATCCTCCAGCCGGCGGCGCTGGATCTCGGTGGCCAGTCGCTCGGCCAATCCCTCGGCCTCGCGGCGAGCGCTCGCCTCGCTGCCGCCGGCGTGGACAAGGCGCACCAGCCGGCCAAAGGGCGGATAGCCGGTGGTGCGCCGGTAGGCGAGCTCCTGGGCGAAGAAGGCCTCGTAGTCGTGCTCCTGGGCCGCCTGAAGGGCATAATGCTCGGGGTTATAGGTTTGGATGAGCACCTGGGCCCCGGCCGTGCGCCGCCCCGCTCGCCCCGCCACCTGGGTGAGCAGCTGGAAGGCCCGCTCGCCGCTGCGGAAGTCAGGGAGGTGCAGCCCGGTGTCGGCGGCCACCACGCCTACCAGAGAGACCAGGGGCAGGTCGAGGCCCTTGGCGATCATCTGGGTGCCGACGACCACATCGGCCTCGCGGCGCAGCAAGGCGTCGAGCATGCGGCTGTGGGCGCCCTTCCCGCTGGCGCTGTCGCGATCCCAGCGCAGCACGCGGGCTTGGGGAAAGAGGGCGGCCACCTCCTCGGCCACGCGTTGGGTGCCGACGCCGAAGCTGCGCACGCGGGTGCTCAGGCACTGCGGGCAGACGTACGGCATCAGCCCGCGGGCGCCGCAGGAGTGGCAGATGAGGACCGAATGCTGCGGGCTGAGGGCTGAGGCGGCCGGCTTGCTGTCGGTGGACGCCGGTTGTTCGTCTTCGTCGTAGTGGACAGTCATGGGGCCGCTGCAGGCGCCGCAGCTCACTACATGGCCACAGTCGCGGCACATCACGAAGGCGGCGGCGCCGCGGCGATTGAGAAACAGGATCGTCTGCTCGCCGCGGGTCAGGGCGGCGTCGAGAGCCTGTTGGAGGTCACGGCTGAAGATCGAGCGGTTGCCGCTCTGCAGCTCGCGGCGCATATCGATCAGGCGCACGGGGGGCAGAGGCAACGGCTTGGAGTGGGGCAGGCCATCGGGGCCGGGCTCGCCGCCGACGCGCTCATTCATCTTCAGGAGGCGGTAGCGCCCGCTCTGGGCGGCGTAGTAGCTCTCCACGCTGGGCGTGGCGCTGCCGAGGATCGTCACGCTGCCGGTGAGCTCGGCGAGATGCAGGGCGGCGTCGCGGGCGTGGTAACGGGGGCTGCCCTCGTGCTTGTAGGTGAGCTCGTGCTCCTCATCGACGATCACAAGGCCGAGCTCGGGCAGCGGGGCAAACACGGCCGAGCGGGAGCCGATCGCCAGGCGGGCCTCGCCGCGGCGCAGGCGGCGCCACTCGTCGTAGCGCTCGCCGAGGCTGAGGCCGCTATGGAGCACCGCCAGCTTGCCGGGGAAGCGGGCGGCGAAGCGGCGCACCAATTGGGCGGTGAGCGCGATCTCCGGCACGAGCACCAGCGCCTGCCGGCCCAGCCGCAGCGCCCGCGCGATCGCCCGTAGGTAGATCTCGGTCTTGCCGCTGCCGGTGATGCCGTGGAGGAGGAAAACCGGGCTTGTGCGCTGCGCTTGCCCGCTGGACAAGGGGGCAAGGGGGGAGGGGAAGGCGGGGGGCCGGGCCTCATCTCCCTGCTCCCTTGTCTCCTCGTCTCCTTGTCTCCTTAGCCCTTCAAGAGCCGCAGCGATCGCCTCAAAGGCGGCCCGCTGGACGGGCGTGAGGGGCGGTGGCTGGTCGGGGGGCACGCCATCGCCGGCGAGGGGGTCGCGCCGCACCTCCCGCGTCTCGATGGCGACGAGGCCGCGCCGCTCGAGCTCCCGCAGCAGCCGGGCGCTGGTGCCGGTAGCGGCGTAGAGCTCAGCGAGAGGCACGACGCCGGGCTGGCCGGCGAGCCACTCGACGATGGCCCGCTGCTTTGGCGCGCGGGCGAGCTGCTCTAGGGCTGCCTCCAGCTGCTCGGGTGGCGGCAGGAGGCGGGCGAGGCGCTCGCGCCGGGGCCGGGCGGCAGGCGCGGTGAGCGCGGCGCCGCGGGCGATCAGGCCGCGCTCGGCGAGGTCGCCGTAGGCAGCGCGCAGTTCGGCGTCGGTGCCCCGCAGCGCCTTGCGCAGCGCCCGCTCGCTGAGTTCGCCGCGGCTGCGCAGGAAGTAGAGGATGGCCCGTTCGCGCTCAGGCAGCGCGCCAAGGTCGGCGCTGAGCCCGGCCGGGGTGACGCGCCATGTGGTCTCGGCCTCTTGGCCCACGCCAGGGGGCAGCAGCAGGGCGATGGCCTCGTAGAGCGGCGCGCGATAGGTGTCGGCGACCCACTGGGCCAGGCGCAGGCCCGTCTCGGTGAGGGTGGCCTCGGGGTCGGCGATGTCGGCCAGCTCGCGCAGCCCGTTGTCGCGGGCTGACGATGTGAGGCCCAGCACCACGCCCTGCACGCGGCGGCTGCGCAGCGGCGCCCAGACGAGCTGTCCCGGGCGCACGAGGCCGCGCAGCCGGGGCGGCACCTTATACGAGAAGACCGGGCTGACGCCCGGCCCGACGGTCGCGCGCAGGGCCACCTCGGCGATCAGCTCGGTCGGCATACCCGAAAGTATAGCATGGGCGTCCCCAGGTGAGACTCCCCGCAGCCGCGCCGTCGGGTATGAGCAAGTCTAAGGGGCGCTGCTCCGCTCTGGAAGGTAGATAGCGTACTCACGCCTTATGCGGGCGCTGATGCTGAGCATCCCACTTGGGTTGTCAGGGGGCGGTCGCACTCTGCGAGGATGCCTTCTGCATTCGCCGCCTCCGACCCCCGCGTCGCGGGCATCGCCCCAAGTCCGGCGCCTTTACTAAGGGAGGGTGGTTGGCGGCGCATGCCTTGCAACGAGGTCAGGGAATTGCTGGATTCGTTAGACGGCTGTTACCCAGCCGCTCCGCTGCCAAACGGCTTGATGATGTGTGCCAAGATTGGCTGCAGCGGGCGTGGGGCAGGGAACGCAATGCCCGCACCTATATGGCTGGCGTGCAGCGATGGCGTGAAGGCGCTCCTGTAATAGTGGGACGCTATCATCTTCTGCGTTGCGCTGCGTTCCTGGGAACCACCCAGGTCGCTCTTGCCTGTGAGGGTCCTAATGCTCGCCCGTCGACCGTCGCGCCTGCTGGTGGCCCTGGCCCTGATTGTTGCCTCCACAACTACGGCCTTGGGCCTCTGGCTGAACCGACGCTTCTACCACGATGACGCACTGATCACTCTGCGCTATGTCACCAACATGCTCGCCGGCGAGGGTATCGTCTGGAACAGCGGCGAGCGGGTGGAGGGCTACACCAATTTCGCGCACCTGCTCTTTATTGGGTTGCTCGGTGCGACCGGCCTTGACCTGATGGTCGCGTCGCGCCTGGTGAACCTGCTGGCGCTGCTTGCCTTAGCCGCTTTCGTCTGGCGCTACCTGGCTCGTGAGGCTCGTGACGAACCACAAGGCCTGGGCCTCTACGCCCTCCCGGCGGGCCTGTTGATTGTCTGCGCTTGGGCGCTGCTCGTCTGGGCTATGGGCGGCCTTGAGGCGCCACTCTTTGCCCTGTTCTGCAGTGTCGGCATCTGGACGTTCCGCCGTGAGCTCGGCTCGGGCTTCGCTAGTGAGCGGGGATTGTTGATGAGCGGGGTGGCCTTCGCCTTGGCCGCTACCACCCGAATGGACGCAATGCTCGTGGTGAGCGTGAGTGCGGCGGCGCTGCTCCTGGCGGTGGTGCGGCGACGGGCGCCCTGGAGGCGCTTGGCGGCCTTCCTGCTGCCGGTGGGCTTGATTTTCGGCGGCTACTTCCTCTGGCGCCTCAGCTATTACGGCGCTCTGCTTCCCAATACCTTCTATGCGAAGGGGGGTGCGCCCGGCGCCTTGAGGCTGCTCACTGGCACAGCCTACATCAGCGTGTACCTATTTGCGCCGCCCTTCCCGCTGCTGGCCTGCCTGCTGGCGCTGCCGTTCGCCGTGCGCCGGCGTGCACTTACCAGCCAGGATCACTACTTAGGCCTCGTGGTGGTTTCCTACCTCGGCTACGTCTTGCTGGTGGGGGGCGACCACATGCCCGGCTTCCGCTTCATCGTGCCGATGATCCCTAGTATCTGTCTGCTGCTTGCTTCGGTGCTGGCCCACGGCCTCGGCTCCCGTGGCGCCCTGCTGCTCTACGCCCTGCTGATTATCGGCGCGCCGCTGCAGATTTTCTCGCCGTATCTCGCCGTGGTGTACCGCGATCCGGCCGCCTACGTAGGCTCGATCGTGGGCGACTACATCGCTAAGGCTTGGCCCGCCGGCAGCACGGTGGCCCTGAGCACAGCCGGCTCCGTGCCCTACTACGCGATGCAGCACCGTTACATCGACATGCTCGGCCTGAACGACCCTGTGATCGCCAGACGCGAGGTGAATGAGATCCGGCTTGCCAACCAGAAGCTCCCCGGGCACCTCAAGGGCGATGGGGCTTATGTGCTCGCCCGCCAGCCCGACTACATCATCCTTGGTCCGGCCCAGGGCATACCGGCTGACCAGCCCTGGTTCCTCAGTGATCTTGAGCTTCAGGAGAGCCCGGAGTTCCACCGGCGCTACTATATGGTGCAGGTGCAGCTCGACGTGAGCGCCGTGCCAGATCACGAGGCGTATCCAGTGACGAGCTCCGGCAAACTGCTCTTCACCTACTACCAGCGCATTGAGCCGGTGTCTGCCGCTGGCCCCTGAGCAGCTGGCGTGGCACGCACCGTGACAGAACGGGCGTGAAGGTGGTACTATGCCCCCGCGCACGTTCGTACGCTTGGAGCCGCCATGCCGTACCATGAGCCGGTGGTGCTGGAGCGCCGCGCCGTCGGTGCGTTGGCCCTGCTCACATTGCACGCCCCCGAGCTGGCTCGCGCCGCGCGGCCTGGCCAGGCGGCGCTCGTCCGCT
>DAOUGF010000541.1:0-3072 GCA_034429295.1 Chloroflexaceae bacterium | reverse complement strand
CATCGCCATGTCCCGCGCCCCACTCCGTATCGCGATCATCGGCTGCGGCAATATCGCCGAGCCCTACGCCCGCAATCTGGTCACCTTCCCGCAGCTGCAGCTGGTCGGCTACACCGATCTCGATCTGAGCCGCGCCGAGGCGCTGGCCGCCAAGTACGGTGGCGTCGTCTACCCTGACCCGGCGGCGCTCCTGGCCGACCCCGCGATCGACCTGGTGGTCAACCTCACCGTGCACCACGCCCACTACGCCGTGAACAAGGCCATCCTCGAGGCGGGCAAGCACGCTGTGAGCGAGAAGCCGCTCAGCCTCACCTACGCCGAGGCCCGCGAGCTGGTGGAGCTGGCCGAGGCCAAAGGGCTGCGCTTGGGCGGCACGCCCTTCACGTTCCTTGGCGAGGCCCAGCAGACGGCCATGAAGCTGGTGCGCGACGGGCGGCTTGGCCTGGTGCGCCTCGCCTACGCCGAGGTGAATTGGGGCCGCATCGAGACCTGGCACCCCGCGCCTGCGCCCTTCTACGCCGTTGGCCCGCTCTTCGACGTGGGCGTCTACCCGCTGATGCTGCTCACCGCGATGTTCGGCCCGGCCCGCCGGGTGAGCGCCTTCGGCCGGACGCTCATGCCCGAGCGGCGCACGAAGAGCGGCGAGCCGTTCACGGTGGGCGCCCCCGACTTCGGCGTGAGCATGATCGAGTTCGACGGCGGCACGATCGCCCGGCTGACCACGAACTTCTACGTGCGCAACGACGCCACCAACCAGACGGGCCTGGAGCTCCACGGCGATCTCGGGTCGCTACGGCTCTCCGCCTGGGATCGGTTCAACGCGCAGGTGAGCTTCGTGCCCTTCGGCGGGGCGCCCGAGGAGGTGCCGCTGCTCAAGGAGCCCTTCGAGGGCATCCAGTGGGGGCGCAACGTGGCCGAGCTCGCCGACGCCATCGCCGAGGGCAGGCCCCACCGGGCCACGGGCGAGCACGCGGCCCACGTGGTGGAGATCCTCGGGGCGGCCGCCGAGTCGATGGAGACCGGCCGGCCCGTGGAGCTGCGCTCCTCCTTCACGGCGCCCGAGCCGATGGAGTGGGCGCGATAGCGCATCTGAGCTGCCGCCAAGCTTCAAGCTTGGAGGGCGGTGAGAGACGGCTACGCCACGCGCTGCAACGGCACGGGGGCCGGGCGGGGCTCGCTCTCGATCAGGGAGAGGAAGGCCTTCACCACCGCCGGATCGAAGAGGTCGCCGGCGTGGGCGTTGAGATAGGCCAGCACCTTCCGCTGCGGCCACGCCGGGCGATAGGGCCTGTCGCTGGTGAGGGCGTCCCAAACGTCAACCACCGCGAAGATACGGGCGGTGAGCGGGATCTCCTCGCCGGCCAGCCCTCGCGGGTAGCCGCTGCCGTCCCAGCGCTCGTGGTGACAGTAAGGGATTTCGAGCACCGGGCGCAGGAACTGGATCGGGGCGAGCAACTCGTAGGCGTACTCGGGGTGGCGGCGCATTACCGCCCATTCATCCTCGGCGAGGGGGCCTGGCTTGTTGAGGATGGCGTCGGGCACGCCGAGCTTGCCGATGTCGTGGAGCATCGCGCCGCGGCGCACATGCTCGAGCGCTTCGCCTCGCAGGCCCATCTTGGCGGCGAGACGCACCGCCATATCGGTGACGCGGGCGCAGTGGCGCTCCGTCTCGTGGTCGCGGAGGTCGAGGGCGCGGGTCAGTCCGGTCAGGGTGAGTTCGTGCGCGTCGGCGAGGGCCTTGGCGAGGCGGCGTTCGCGCTCAGCCGTGACGGCCTGCACGCAGGCGGCGATGAGAAAGCAGAGGGTGCTGGCCGCAGCAACGAAGAGGAGCAAACGGTCCATATCCTCCCGTCGTGGGTGCGATGGCGTCAACGTGGACGCGGGGCTGTAGTGGCTCTTGTGAACCTGCACGCTATCATACCATAGGCGGTCGCAAGTTGAACAAAGCGGCTTCCCAAAGCGTCTTATGAGTACCGTTATACTTTGTTACAACAGTGTCAGGTTTTTAGCACTCAGCTTGTAACAGAGTTGCGGTATGATAAACCTGCAGGTATCGGCGTCCATGTGCACACGTACACCGCAGTACGCACTGGGCAAAGATTCCGATAGGAGTCGCTCTGGATTGGGTACCGGAGCGGAACAGCCGACATCGCTCTCCTCGTCGTTCACGGCGATCACAGCCGCCCGGCTAACCGGTATCCACAGAAAGGACGCCAGCTGTGACCGACATCGACATCGAACGACTGAGCATCGAAGAGCTGGAGCAGCTCCGCGACGCGATTAACCAGCGTCTGCTGCAGCTGCGCTACAGCAACCGGCGCACCCTCCCCGAGCTGCTGCGGATGCTCGAGGAGGTGAAGGTCCTCCTCAACGACCAGGGTAAGCAGTGGCGCTCGCTCGAGCGCTGGCAGTGGATGGACGGCGAGATCCGGTTCTGGCTCAACCCCACCGATCAGGTTCAGTACCAGGCCGGCTGGTTCACCATCGACGAGCTGATCCAGTGGTCGCAGGACAACGGCCCGGTCTTGATCCAGGAGAAGCCCGAGGAGGAGGAGGACGAATCCTGGACGGAAGTAGACGGCGTACGCATCCGCTGGCTCCCCGATGGGACGATGCAGCGCGAGGACTAACAGACACCCGGGCGGGCGCCACTGGCGCCCGCCCATTTGCTACCTGGCGAACCGTCGCCCCCGGAGCACCGGGCTATGGGTACTGACCTCTTCGGCCGCGAGTATAACGGCCCCCCTTTTGAGCTTTTCTCTGCCGGGCATCTCCTCCCCCTCGTGGCGATCGCCGCCATCTGCCTGCTGATCGCTCTGCTCGTGCCGCGGCTCTCCCCCCGCGCTAGCCAGCTGATGGGCTGGGGCCTGGCAGGTTTCGCGTTGGCGAACTCCCTGGCCTGGGATCTCTGGCAGCGGGCCAACGGCCTCTGGAGTCCGGCCTACTCGCTGCCGTTCCATCTCTGCACCTTCGCCGTCCCGTTCGCCGCGCTCACGCTCCTCACCAGGAGCTACCGGCTCTACGAGGTGCTCTACTTCTGGGGCTTCGCCGGCGTCACCCAGGCTCTGCTCA
>DAOUGF010000540.1:0-19067 GCA_034429295.1 Chloroflexaceae bacterium | reverse complement strand
CGGCCGCCTGCTCGCCCCACCGACGCAGAGCTACCCGCCCCCCACGAGCACGGGCGCCGCCTACCTTGCGGCGCTCCGTCTGCCGCTCGCCGTCGCCAACGGGCTCGCCGTCGCGGCGGGCTACCTGCTGCTACGGCGGCTCCTCTCCCCCAGCGCCGCCCTACTGGCCGCCCTCTGTTGGGCCACCTCGCCGTTCCTGATCGCCCACGGGCGCCTGCTCCACCTCGACGCCCTGCTGACCTCCCTCGTCAGCCTCAGCCTGCTCAGCCTGCTGGTCGCTACCCGCCCTGCCCCCGGAAAATCGCGGCGCGGCCTGCTCCCGCTCATCAGCGCGGGCCTCTTCGGCGGGCTGGCCTTGCTCACCAAGGCCCCAGCCCTGCTGCTCCTGCCCGCCAGCGGTCTGATCCTGCTCGGCGCGGAGCTAGGGGCACCACCCTGGAGCGGAGCGACCCTTGTCGTCGCCCTGCGGCGCGCCGTGGCCCGCTTCGCCCTCTGGATCGCCGTCGCCGCCGCCACCTTCACCCTGCTCTGGCCCGCCATGTGGGTGGACCCCGCCGGCGCCCTTGGCGCTGTGATCGGTGAGGTACTCGCCAACGGCGGGCAGCCCCACAACGCCGGCAACTTCTTCATGGGCCGGCCAGTCGCCGACCCCGGCTGGCCGTTCTATATCTCCGTGGTCGCCTGGCGCGGCGAGATCCCCATGCTGCTCGGCCTCGCAGCGCTCCTCGCCTTCGCCGGCCACGAGCTCTCGCGCCGCTGGCGGGGCCGCCCTGCCCAGCCGGCGACAACCCTGCCCGCCGATGAGGGGCGGGTCGCGCTCGCCCTCGGCGGCTTCGCGCTGCTCTTCGCGCTCGCCCTCACCCTGCTCGCCAAGAAGTTCGACCGCTACCTTTTGCCGATCTGGCCGGCGCTGGAGGTTCTAGGCGCGATCGGGCTCCTGGCCGCACTACGCTGGATCGCCGCCCGCACCACACTCGCTGTGAGCACGCGCCGCGTCGTCGCCGTCGCGGGCGGCCTGGCTCTGGGCCTGGCGCTCTTCCTGCCGCCCTTGATCTACCGGCCCTACTACCTGGCCTACTACAACCCGCTGCTCGGCGGCGGCACCACGGCCCAGCAGGTATTGCTCACTGGCTGGGGCGAAGGTATGGAGCAGGCCGGCGCCTGGCTTAGCGCCCGCCCCGACCTGCGACGCGGCCCGGTGCTCTCCTGGATTCCCGAAACCCTCAAGCCCTTCATTCCCACCGATGTCGCCGTCTACGATCTCGACATCGACACCCTCTCCGAGCCGGCCAGCTACGCCGTGATCTACAACAGCGTGGCCGAGCGCGACACGCGCCTGGTGGCCGAGGCCTACGCAATGCAGACGCCGCCGCTCTACACTCTGCGCGTCCGCGGCATCACCTACCTGACGATCCACCAGCTGCCGCGGCCCTTCGATCGCTCGTCAGACGCGGTCTTCAGTGGCATCCGGCTGCGAGGCTTCAGTTCGCGGATCGAGGACGGGATGCTGTTGTTCACACCCTCTTGGGACATCCAGGTGGATCGGCCGGGCGGCGTCTTTAGCTTTGTCCACGTCCTCGACGCCAACGGCCGGCGTGTCGCCCAGTTCGACACGGCGATCGACGACGGGCTGTTCGCGGAGTGGCAAGCCGGCCAGCAGTTCGGGACGGAGCTGCCCATCGCCCTTCCCGCCAATCTACCGCCAGGTGAGTATCACGTCGTGCTCGGGCTCTACACGCCCGCCGACGGCGCTCGCATACCCCTCACCCACGGTACACCTCTGCCGGAGAGCGTCGCCGGGCCTCACGCCATCAGGCTGCACAGCTTCACCATCGGCGCTGACAGGCGCGGCGGCATCATCGAGTAGCGGGCTCACGCCAGCCCTCTGATCCGCGGGCTGCGCCACCCCGCCACGAGCCGCCAGGAGCAGCTGGTTGGGACGACCGACGACAGACGACCGACGATCGCCCGCAGCCTGCCCGACCGTGGTCTGTCGTCGGTCGTCACTCAACCTACGCCCAAACTGCAAACGAGTGCAATTTCAGGCGGCCCTCGCTGTACGGACCACTGACTACGGACTACGCTGTACGGGCACTAGTACGCCCTGGCGAACACCACCTGGCGGGTCGTCTCGCGGCCGGTGTAGACACACTTGCCAGTCGTACCCGGCTGGTCGAGCGGGATGCAGCGAATGGTCGCCCGCGTCTCGTCCTGGATGCGCTTCTCGTCCTCAGTGCTGCCGTCCCAGTAGGCCCAGGCGAAGCCGCGCTCGACCTGCTCCTTGAGCTCGTCGTAGGTCTGCACGAAGGCGCTGCGCTGCTCGCGGAAGGCCAGGGCCCGCTGGAAGAGGGCGGTCTGGATCTCATCGAGCAGGCCGGTGAGGCGCTCGGTGAGCCCCTCCTGGGGCACGAAGCTCTTGCCCTCCTTGCCGGGCACGTCGCGGCGGGCGACAGCGGCGGAGCCCTTCTCCACATCCTTCGGGCCGACCTCGACCCGCAGCGGCACGCCCTTCAGCTCCCACTCGTTGAACTTGTAGCCGGGCGTGAGGTTGTCGCGGTCGTCGATCTTGAAGCGCAGCTTGCCCTTCCATTCGCCGGTGATGCGGGCCACGGCCTCCATCACCTTCGAGCGCTCCTCGTCGCTGCGGTAGATCGGCACCAGCACCACCTGGATGGGCGCGAGGCGCGGCGGCAGCACCAGGCCCTCGTCGTCGGAGTGGGTCATGATCAGCGCGCCGATCAGGCGGGTGCTCGCCCCCCAGCTAGTCGTCCAGCAGTACTGCACCGTGTTGTTCTGGTCGGTGTAAGTGATGTCGAAGGCCCTGGCGAAGTTCTGGCCGAGGTTGTGGGAAGTGCCGGCCTGCAGGGCCCGCCCGTCCTGCATCATTGCCTCGATGCAGTAGGAGCGCAGGGCGCCGGGGAACTTCTCCTTCTCCGACTTCAGCCCGCGGATCACGGGGACGGCCATCTCCTTCTCGACGAAATCCGCATAAACGTCATGCAGAATTTTAAGCGTTTCCGCCTCAGCATCCTCTTCCGTCGCGTGCGCTGTATGGCCTTCCTGCCAGATGAACTCCGATGTACGCAGGAACGGCCGCGTCCGCATCTCCCAGCGCATCACGTTGCACCACTGGTTGTAAAGCAACGGCAGGTCGCGGTAGGAGCGGATCCACTTGCTATAGAAGTGGCCGATGATCGTCTCGCTGGTGGGGCGGACCACGTAGGGCTCCGTCAGATCCTCGCCGCCGGCCCGCGTCACCTCGGCGACCTCGGGGGCGAAGCCTTCGACGTGCTCGGCCTCCCGCATGATGAAGCTCTTGGGGATGAGCAGCGGGAACTGGACATTTGAGTGGCCGGTCTCTTTGATCCTCGCATCCAGACCGCGTTGGATCATCTCCCACACGGCCCAGCCGGTCGGCTTGAAGACGATACAGCCGCGCACAACTTCTGCCGGCTCGGCGAGATCGGCCTCGCGGACGATATCCAGATACCACTGGTTATAATCCTTCGCCCGCGTTGTAATCACATCTTTCGGCATAACGAAGCTCCTCAGGGGCTTGATAATAGTTTACGGAGCCATGAGTGGCCCTGCGGCTGGAGGCGCGCTACGATTATACCTGTTTATGCTGCGGTCGGCGCGAGCCAGCGCGTTCGCGTCATCCGCGACCAAGTTCCTTCCGCATCAGCTCGCTGGACACCCGCAGCCACGCCGCGAGGGGCGAGCTACGGGCCATGGTGCGGTAGCCGAAGCGCAGGTAGAGGTTGCGGGCCCCCTCGTTATTGGCCATCACCCGGAGCAGGGCGACCTCCGCGCCCGCACGGCGGGCATGCTCCTCGAGTTGGGCGAGCATCGACTGGCCGATGCCGCGGCGGCGGTGGCCCTCATCAACCACCACGCTGTAGATATAGCACTCACCGGGGCGCAAGGGTGTCTCGGCGGTGAGCGTGCTGCGGAGCAGATAGCCGTAGAAGCGCAGGGCATCGCCGGGGCCGACGTAGCGCACAGCTGTGGCGAAGAGGCCGGCGGGCAGCGCGCCCGGCGCCGGGTCGCCGGCGAAGCGCACGCTGATGCTGCCGAGGGCTCTCCCGAACTCATCGACGGCAAGGAAGCGCCCGCGGGCGCTCACGGCGAGCTCGTGCTCCAGCATATGGGTGAAGAGGCGCAGCTGGCCTGCCAGCGGTCCCCGCAGCACACCGGGCTCTTCGGCCCGGTAGAGCTGGGCCACCAGGGCGGCGAGGGCGGGCGCGTCGGCGAGCGTCACCGGGCGCAGGGTGACTGTCTCAGTGGCCATCCGTAGTCTGTAGTCCGTAGTCCGTAGTCCGTAGTCCGTAGTCTGTAGTCCGTAGTCTGTTGGTCGCAGTTGCTTGGTAGCAGGCTGTGCGGCGTACGGGCTAGGGACCACGGGCTACGAACTACGGTAAGTTGCCAGCACCCCGCCGGCCTCGATGGTGGCGCCTTCCTGAGCGCGCACCTCCGCGAGGGTGCCGGCGTGGGGCGCGGCGATCTCGTTCTCCATCTTCATCGCCTCGACGATGAAGAGCACCTGTCCGGCCTCGACCTGCTGGCCCGGCTGAGCCCGAACAGCCGCGATGCGGCCCTGGATCGGACTGATCACGCCGTCCACCTTTGGAGCCATGGCCGC
This sequence comes from Chloroflexaceae bacterium, assembly GCA_034429295.1. Lineage (GTDB taxonomy): Bacteria > Chloroflexota > Chloroflexia > Chloroflexales > Chloroflexaceae > OHK40. The sequence goes on along the minus strand of DAOUGF010000540.1, from coordinate 14,425 downwards.
GGGGCGGCGCCCTGCCGGCGGCTGGCGGCGGCCGTTCGCGCCACTCCGCCCGCCCTGGTTCTCCAGAGGGCGCTCGTCGAAGACCCGCACGCCAAAGCGGCGACCGTTCACCTCGACGGTGAGCGTGCGCGGCGGGGCCGGCTCAGCGGCTGGCGATGGCGCGGAAGCGGAGCCGCGCGGCGCAAAGGCGGCGGTCTGCTCGAGCAGCTCGGGGTGGGCGGCGATGAAGTTCACCGTGGCATCGCCGGCGACGAAGACCGGATGGGCCAGGGCCGCCTGGTGGAAGGGAATGGTGGTGATCACGCCGCCGATCGTATAGTCGGCGAGGGCGCGGCGGGCGCGGGCGATCGCCTCGGGGCGCGTCTCTGCCCAGACCACCAGCTTGGCGAGGAGCGAGTCGTACTGCTCTGGGATACGGTAGGCAGCGCGCACGCCGCTATCCACCCGTACGCCGAGGCCGGCCGGCTCGCGGTACTCCGTGATCGTGCCGAGGGCCGGGCGGAAACCGTGCAGCGGGTCCTCCGCGTTGATGCGGCACTCGATCGCGTGGCCGCGGGGCGTGAGCTCCTCCTGGCTGAGCCAGAGGCGCTTGCCCAAGGCGATGCGCAGTTGGGCTCGCACTAGGTCCACGCCGTAGACATGCTCGGTGACAGTGTGCTCCACCTGGATGCGGGTGTTCATCTCCAGGAAGTAGAAGGCCCCATCCTGGTAGAGAAACTCGAGCGTGCCCGCGCCCACATAGCCTACGGCGCGGGCGAGGCGCACCGCAGCGGCGCCCATCTCGGCCCGCAGCTCGGGCGTGAGGGCGGGCGATGGGCATTCCTCGATCAGCTTCTGGTGGCGGCGCTGCACCGAGCAGTCCCGCTCGCCGAGGTGGATCACATTGCCGTGGGCATCGGCGAGGATCTGGATCTCGATATGGCGCGGGTTGTCGAGATACTTCTCGACATAGAGCGCCTCGTTCTTGAAGGAGGCCACCGCCTCGCGGCGGGCCGAGGCGAACGCCTCGGCGATCTCGTCGGAGGAACGCACCACCCGCAGGCCGCGCCCGCCGCCACCGCCCACTGCCTTGATCGCGATCGGGTAGCCGAAGCCCTCGGCCAGGCGAGCCACCTCGGCCGGATCGGCGACCGGGTCGAGGGTGCCGGGGACCACGGGCACCCCGGCGGCGCTGGCTTCCCGGCGGGCGGCCGTCTTGCCGCCCATGCGCTCCATCGCCTCGGCGGGCGGGCCAACGAAGACCATGCCGGCCTCGGCAACGGCGCGTGCGAAAGCGGGGTTCTCGGCGAGGAAGCCATAGCCGGGATGGATAGCGCCGGCGCCTGCCTGGCGGGCCACCTCGATCAGGCGTGGGATGTTGAGATAGCTTTCGGCCGCGGGGGCGGGGCCGAGCAGGTAGGCGGCGTCGGCGTAGGCCGCGTGGGGGGCATCGCGGTCGGCCTCGGAGTAGACGGCGACGGTGCGCAGGCCGAGCTCCTTACAGGCCCGCAACACCCGCAGGGCGATCTCCCCACGATTGGCGACCAGCACAGTGTCAAACATAGAGGGTGAAGTGGGCTACTCTCGGCTCCCTGAGCGCGCGGCGGGGCCACGTCGCCGGCCAATTGTAGCATACCGCCGCCAACGAGACTGCTTCCCTTTCGCGCACTTCTTTCGCGTCTTCCCTTAAGCGCTGCGCGCCACTTCGTAACGAAAGTTCGAACCTTCGTTTCGCGTCTTTCGCGGACGAAGTTTAGGCGCTGCGCGCCGTCTTGCGACCCGCGTCTTTCGCGATCCAAAGCCCTCCCCGTATCTTTTCCGTACGCCGCGGAGTTTATAGTGATCGAGCGCACTGAATCGGCGCCGCATCGCAGCAACGCTCAGGGGTTCTCGTGAGCTACGTCGCCTCACCCCATGCCGCCGGAGGCCATCCGGAGCGCCGCACCTTCTTAAAGAACGTGCGGGCAGCGGCTCAGCCTGAGGCGTCATTTCGCCCCTTGGCCCGCGTGCTGGTGAGCGACGACGACCCCGACATCCGTCAGCTCTACGCCACCCTGCTGCTCAGCCACGGCTTCGAGTATCTCGGCGCGCCCGGCGGCGATGGCACCGCCACCCTCGAGCTAGCGCGGCGAGCCCGGCCCCACCTGCTGATCACCGACCTGAACAAGCCTGGGCTCGACGGCCGCCGGCTGCGAGCCGCCCTCCGCGCCGATAGCCGCACCGCCCACATCCCCGTGCTCACCGTGACGGCGATGGACTCCTGGAACGAGTCGCTGGCCGGGCCGTCTCCCCTCGACGACTATCTGCTCAAACCCTTCACCTTCGAGTCCCTGCTCTACCGCGTAGTCGCCCTGCTGCCGCTGGACCCGGCCGGCCACGACCGGCTGGTGGAGCGAGCCCGCCAGCTGCCCTGCTTCGAGCATTTCCACCCCGTCACCGGCCTACCCTGCCTGCACACTCTGGCCGCCGCGCTGCCGAGGCTGACAGCAAGGCCCGGCTGGGCAGCTGTCAGCGTCACCCTGGCGGGCTTCCCCAGCCTGGTGCGCCGGCTCGGTCGCGGCGGGGCGGAGGGGCTGCTGGCCCGTCTCGGCGGGATCGCCAGCGTCGCCGGGCGCGGGCTTGTCGTCGCTCACCCCGGCTTCGATCCGCAGATCGCGTTAGTCGGCCCAGCCGGCCGGCTGGCCCAAGCGGCCGCAGCCATCGTCGAGCGCTTCATGGCTGTGCGCCGGCGCGAGGCCCAACTCCACCCCCACGCGCCTCCGCCACGCCTCCATCTCCGCTACGCGGACGACCGCGCCGGCCTCGCCCTTCAGCTGCCCGCGCTGCGCGCCGCCCTGCGGGGATGACGTTCCGACAAAGCCAAGAGGCGTCGCTCGAGCGCGAACCGGGCGCTAATCACTCTGGCGCAGGTACATCGCCGACTTGCGGATAACCAGCTCGGCGGGGAAGCGCGGCAGCCGCGGCGGCTCATTGTTCAACAGACGCAGCATCCCCTCGGCGGCCGCCCGACCCATCTCGATCGATGGCTGGCGCACGGTGGTGAGGGGCGGCAGGGTGTAGGCCGAGAGGAACTGGTCATCGAAGCCGACCAGCGAGACATCGGCTGGGATGCGGTAGTTGTGGTTGTACAGGCTGAGCATCGCGCCGTAGGCCATCTGGTCGTTGGCGGCGAAGATCGCGCTGAAGCGCTCGCCGCGGGCCAGCAACTGCTCCACCGCCGTGACGCCCGACTCCTCGATGAAGTCGCCCTCCGCGACCAGATGCTCGTCGAACTCCAGGCCGGCCTCGACCAGAGCGCGGCGGTAGCCTTCGAGGCGATCGTGGGCGTCGGGGTGGCCCGGCCTGCCGGCGAGGTGGGCGATGCGCGTGTGACCCAGGCCGATCAGGTAGCGGGTGGCGCGGTACGCCCCGTCAACGTTGTCGATCGAGAGGCACTGCTCCTCCAGCCCCGGGACGTTGCGGGCGACGATGATCAGCGGGAGCTGGGCGGCCACCGCTCGTAGCTCCTCGTCGGGGATGCTGCTGGCCAGCACGATCACGCCGTCCACCCGCCGCTCGAGCAGGAGTTGCAGCGAGCCCGACTCGCTCTCCTGGTTCTCAGCCCGCCAGTGGGTGCTGGCGAACATCGGTCGGTAGGCCGCGTGATCCAAACCTCGCTCGATCCCTGAGACCATGCGGGCGAAGAAGGGACTGCTGATATCCTGCATCAGCACGCCGATCGTCATCGAGCGGCCGCGCACCAGCCCTCGCGCCACAAGATTCGGCCGGTAGCCGTGGCGCTTGATCGCCGCCAGCACCAGGGCCCGCTTCTCTTCGCCAACCCGCTTACTGCCGTTGAGCACCCGCGAGACCGTGCTCGGCGACACGCCGGCCTCGCGCGCGATGTCTTCGAGCGTACTTGCCTTGTTCATAGCTTGCCTGCAATGCTTCCGCCGCCCATTATCCGCGATCGGGAAAGCGCCGTCAAGGCGGTTTTATTGCTTCTTGACAATTTCATAGACGATGGAATATACTCCATCTTGCAAACGCTTTCACACATACAGCAGGGTGGCTGAACTGTAGCGTATCACGCACGTTTGTGCAACTCAGGAGCGCTGCGCCCGCAGCAACGTTTCCGCCATCACAGCGATCTCAGCAGCGGCCTTGGCCTCGGCTTCCGTGGTCCGAGCGCCAGGAAAGCGCTTTCCTGGTCGTGGTCTGGTACGCCCGTCGGAACCGATGTTTCGGTGTTTACGCAAAGGAGCAGCCCGATGAAGGTCCGTAGTTTCTCGCTAGCGCTACTGATGGCGCTGATGCTCGCGCTCCTCGCCGCCTGTGGCAGCCAGCCGGCCGCCCCAGGGGGTCAGGGCACCGCCCCCACCGCCGCAGATGCCCCCACCGCCGCCCCAGAGGCTCCCACCACTGCTGCAGAGGCTCCCACTGCTGCAGAGGCTCCCACCGCCGCCCCAGAGGCTCCGACCCCCGTACCCATCCCCACCGAGGCCGTCGCCTCAGTAGGCTCCGGCGCCACCAGGATCGAGTGGTGGCACATCAACACCCAGGAGGATCAGCGCGCCGTCTGGGAGGAGATGGCCAACGAGTTTGTGGCCCAGCACCCCGACGTGACGATCGAGATCACGGTGCTTGAGAACGAGGCCTTCAAGGCCAAGCTGGCCACCGCGATGCAGTCGGGCAACCCGCCAGACATCTTCCAGTCCTGGGGTGGCGGCGTGCTCAAGCAGTACGGCGACGCCGGCCTGGTGCAGGATCTGAGCGCGGCGCTCCAGGAGGACGGCTGGGGCGAGAGCTTTAGCCAGGGCCCCCTCGGCCTCTACACCTTCGATGGCGTGACCTACGGCGTGCCCTGGAACGCCGGCATGGTCGGCTTCTGGTACAACACGGCCCTCTTCGAGCAGGCCGGGATCGAGGCGCCCCCGACCACCTGGAGCGAGTTCCTCCAGACGGTCCAGACGCTCAAGGACGCCGGCATCACGCCGCTCGCCCTCGGCGAGCGCGACAAGTGGCCCGGCCACTTCTACTGGGTCTACCTGGCCACCCGCATCGGCGGCAAGCCCGCTTTTGATGCCGCCTACACCCGCCAGGGCAGCTTCGCCGACCCGCCGTTCGTCCAGGCCGGCGAGCGGCTGAAGGAGCTGGTCGATCTCGAGCCGTTCCAGCCGGGCTTCCTCGGCGCCGGCTACGGCGACCACCAGGCCGTGATGGCCAACGGCCAGGCGGCGATGGAGCTGATGGGCCACTGGGCGCCGGGCGCCAACACCGGCGTGGCCGAGGACCCCGAGGCCTATCTGTCCACCCTCGGCTGGTTCCCCTTCCCCATGGTTGAGGGCGGCGCCGGCGACCCCAACGATGCCCTCGGCGGCGCCGACGGCTTCGCCATCGGCAAGGACGCCCCGCCTGAGGCGATCGAGTTCGTGAAGTTCCTGACCAGCGCCGACAATCAGCGCACGCTGGTCAAGGCCGGCATGGCCGGTACGCCCGCCGTCACCGCCGCCGTTGACGCCGTCGAGAACCCGCTGCTGCAGGAGGTCTTCGAGCGCGCGTCGCAGGCCCCCTACTACCAGCTCTACTACGACCAGTACCTGCCCCCCGCAGTCGGCGCAACCGTCAACGACGCCACGCAGGCCCTCTTCGCCGGCACCGCCTCGCCCGAGGAAGTGGCCCGCATGATCGAGGAGTCGGCGGCGTTCGAGCTCCAGCCATAGTCCGTGCTCCGTAGTCTGTAGTCCGTAGTCCGTCTCCTGACCGGGCTCCCGCCCGGTACGGACTACGGACTACGGGCTACGACTGTACGGGCCCATGAGGTTCTGAATGGCACAGCCCTCCTCCCGTGCGCTCGGGCGGGCCGCCGTGGGGTGGTCGCGCATCCGCTGGGGCCAGGTGATCACCATCGCCGGCTTCCTGCTGCCCGCGGCGATCATCTATGTCGGCCTCGTGCTCCTGCCGGTGGTGCAGGCCGTCTACTTCAGCTTCTTCCGCTGGAACGGCCTCGGCCCCCTCGAGCAGTTCAACGGCCTGGCGAACTACGTCCGCATCCTCAGCGACCGCGCCTTCCTCAGCGCCCTCGGCCACAATCTCCAGATCGCCATCCTCTCGCTCGCCTTCCAGCTGCCGCTTTCGCTGGCTTTGGCCCTGCTGATCAGGGAGATCCGCTGGGGACGGGCGGTGTTCCGCACGATCTTCTTCCTCCCCTTCGTGCTCTCCGAGGTGGTGATCGGCGTCATCTGGAACTTTATCTACCGGCCCCAGGGCGGCCTGATCAACGCGGTGCTGCAGATGATCGCACCGGGCAGCGAGCCATCGGCTCTGCTCGCCGACCCGGATACGGTGCTCTACGCGCTCTTTATTGTGATCACGTGGAAGTATTTCGGCTACCACATGATCCTCTATATCGCCGGGCTGCAGAACATCCCGGCGGAGATCGAGGAGGCCGCAGCGATCGATGGCTGCAGCCGGCTCCAGACGCTGCGCTACATCACCCTGCCGCTGCTCGGCAGCACGGTGCGCCTCACGATCTACCTCTCGGTCCTCGGCTCGCTGCAGCTCTTCGACCTGATCTGGGTGATGACCACAGGCGGGCCGGTGGGCGCCAGCGATACGATGGCCACCTACCTCTACAAGTACGGCTTCCAGCGCTTCCAACTCGGCTACGGCAGCGCGGTCGCGGTGATCCTGTTCTTGATCTGCTTCGGCTTCTCGCTGGTCTACCAGCGCTTCGCGATGCGCAGCGACTACGAGTGAGCAGGATGGAGGACCAGCTATGACAATCCGTGAGGCCCACGTACCTACCTCCCCCGCGCGCTGGACCACCCCGCTGCTGCAGTACGTCATCACCATCCTGGTCGCGCTGATCGTACTCGTGCCCTTGCTGGCGACGGCGATCAACGGCTTTAAGCCCAACGCCGAGTTGATGCAGCAGCCCTTCGCCCTGCCTAAAACTTGGCTGTGGTCGAACTACACCAACGTGCTCCAGAGCAACGCCTTCTGGCGCATGCTGCGCAACAGCGTGCTGGTGATGATCGCCACGGCTGTCGGTGTGATCGTTCTCGCCAGCATGCCGGCCTACGTCTTCTCGCGGATGCGCTTCCGCGGCCGCGAGCTGCTCTTCAACTTCTTCACCCTCGGCCTGCTCTTCCCGATCGCGGTGGCGATCCTGCCGCTCTACATCACGCTGCGCCAGCTCAACCTCATCGACAGCCTCTGGGGCATCATCCTGCCGCAGATCGCCTTCGGCCTGCCCGGCAACATCCTGATCCTGCGAGGCTTCTTCGCCACCATCCCTCAGGAGCTCGACGAGGCCGCTGCCATGGATGGCTGCTCGCCCGTGGGCTACTATCTGCGCATCCTCCTGCCCCTGATGCGCCCAGCCCTCGCCGCCGTGGCCGTGCTCACGATGGTGGTCAGCTGGAACAACTTCTTCCTGCCCTTGCTGGTGCTCAACAGTGAGGAGCTCTACACGCTGCCGCTCGGCATCCAGCAGTTCCAGGGCCAGTTCGGCACCGATTGGGGCCGCGTGCTCGCCTTCGTCACCCTCGCCCTCGTGCCGACGATCGGGTTCTACCTGCTGGCCGAGCGCCAGATCGTCGCCGGCCTGACCGCCGGCGCCGTCAAGGGGTAACGTCATCATGTCCATCACCTCCGCCCGCTACCGCGACGCGGCGCTGCCGATCGAGGAGCGGGTCGCCGATCTGCTCGCCCAGATGACCCTCGACGAGAAGATCGCCCAGCTCGGCTGCCTCTGGAGCACCAACCTGGTGCAGGACGACCGCTTCGACGAGGAGTTCGTCGCCGCCAAGATGCCCCACGGGATCGGCCAGGTCACCCGCATCGGCGCCTCTACCGGCCTGCGCCCCCGCGAGAGCGCCGAGCTGATGAACGCCATCCAGCGGGTCGCCGTTGAGCGCACCCGCCTCGGCATCCCGCTCTTCGTCCACGAGGAGACGGTCGGCGGCCTCTGCGCCCGCGACGCCACGGTCTTCCCCCAAGGCATTGGCCTGGCAGCCACCTGGGACCCGGCCCTCGTCGAGGAGGTGGCCACCGTCATCCGCGAGCAGATGCTCGCCGTCGGCGCGCGCCTCGGCCTCGCCCCAGTGCTCGATGTGGCCCGCGACCCCCGCTGGGGCCGGGTGGAGGAGAGCTACGGCGAGGACCCGGTGCTCTCCGGCACGATCGGCGTGGCCTACATCCGCGGCCTGCAGAGCGACGACCTGCGCCACGGTGTCGCCGCCACCGGCAAGCACTTCCTCGGCTACGCGATGTCGGAGGGTGGGCGCAATTGGGGGCCGGTGCAGATGGGGCCCCGCGAGCTGCGCGAGGTCTACGCCGAGCCGTTCGCCGCCGCCATCCGCGACGCCGGCCTGGCTGCGGTGATGAACTCCTACGCCTCGATCGATGGCATCCCCTGCACCGGCAGCCGCGCCATCCTCACCGAGCTGTTGCGCGACGAATTGGGCTTCGATGGCGTCGTGGTGGCCGACTACTGGTCCATCCCCCAGCTGATTCGCTTCCACCGCGTGGCCGCCGACATAGGCACTGCCGCGGCCATGGCGCTGGCGGCCGGGCTCGATATGGAGTTGCCCGCGGCCGACTTCTACGGCCCGCCGCTGAAGGCCGCGATCGAGGCCGGACAGCTGCCACTGGAATTGCTCGATACCGCGGTGCGCCGCGTGCTGCGGCTCAAGTTCCAGCTTGGCCTCTTCGAGCAGCCCTACGTGGACCCCGACGCCGCCCCCGCCAGCTTCCAGACGCCGGCGCAGCGAGCGCTGGCCCGGCGCGCCGCCGCCTCCTCGGTCGTGCTGCTCCAGAACGACGGCGTGTTGCCGCTCAGGCCGCAGCTCAAGCGCGTGGCCGTGATCGGGCCCGGCGCCGACGACCAGCGGCTGCTCCAGGGCGCCTACCACTACCCGTCGCATCAGGAGGCCATCTATCTGTCGACGTCCCGCAACAGCGGGAACGACATGGGCGACGAGAGCTATATCCCCCAGGCCGGCGGCGCGTTTGCGGCAGGGCCTCACTTCACGCCCCACGTCACCCCGCTCGCCGGCCTGCGGGCCGCCCTCGGCGAGGGAGTGGAACTGCTCTACGCCAAGGGCTGCGAGGTGCTCGGCGACGACCGCTCCGGCTTCGCGGCCGCCGTCGAGGCCGCGCGCTCGGCCGAGGTCGCCGTGGTCGTGGTCGCCGGCAAGAGCGGCATCCACCGCCCTGTCACGGTGGGCGAGGCGAACGACGCGGTGAGCCTGGAGCTCACCGGCGTGCAGACGGAGCTCGTCGAGGCGTTGGCGGCTACCGGCACGCCCCTCGTAGTGGTGGTGCTCAGCGGGCGCGTCCACGCCCTGGAACGGGTCGCCGCTGTGGCCAACGCCCTCGTGCAGCTCTTCCCGCCCGGCGAGGAGGGCGGTAACGGGCTGGCCGACGTGCTCACCGGCGCCGTCGCGCCAAGCGGCCGGCTCCCCGTGACCATACCCCGCGCCACCGGCCAGGTCCCGATCTACGCCGGCTACCGCGCCGGCGGCGGGCGGGCTATGTTCTTCGGCGACTATGCGGACAGCCCGGCCACGCCGCTCTTCCCCTTCGGCCACGGCCTGAGCTACAATAGCTACGCCTACGAGGAGTTTACCGCGAGCGGCACCACCACCAGCGAGCCGATCGAGCTTTCGCTGCTCGTCCGCAACGACGGCGCCATGCCGGGCGACGAGGTGGTGCAGCTTTATGTGCGCGACGAGGTGGCCTCGGTGGCCCGACCCGATCGCATGCTCATCGGCTTCGCCCGCGTCCCCCTGCAGCCCGGGCAGGCCCGCCGGGTGCGCTTTACGGTACACCCGTCGCGGCTGGCGTTCTACAACCCCGAGATGCGCTTCGTGACTGAGCCGGGCGCCTTCACCTTCAGCGTGGGCGCCTCATCGGCCGACATCCGCGCCGAGCAGCGGGTGGAACTGAGCGGCGAGACGGCGCTCTACCGCCAGCGCGAGATTGTCGCCACGAAGGTGAACGTGGAGTAGAATGGGCCGCACATCGGGCCGCCGCGCACCGCCGCGCGAGAAAGGAAGATCCCCGTGAGCTACACACCAACGCCAGCCGACAAGTTCACCTTTGGCCTCTGGACCGTGGGCAACGCCGGGCGCGACCCATTTGGCGAGCCGGTGCGCAAGCCGCTCTCGCCCGTCGAGCTCGTCCACCTGCTGGCCGAAGTCGGCGCCTGGGGCGTCAACTTCCACGACAACGACCTTGTCCCGATCGACGCCACCCCCGCCGACCGCGACCGGATCGTGAAGGAGTTCAAGGCCGCGCTGCAGGCCACCGGCCTGGTGGTGCCGATGGCCACCACCGACCTGTTCAGGGACCCGGCCTTCAAGGACGGCGCCTTCACCAGCAACGACCCACAGGTGCGGGCCTACGCGCTCCACAAGACGATGCGAGCGATCGATCTCGGCGTGGAGTGCGGCGCCACCACCTACGTCTTCTGGGGCGGCCGCGAGGGCGTGGAGAGCGACGCCTCGAAGAACCCGGCCGAGAGCATGAAGCGCTTCCGCGAAGCGCTCAACTTCCTCTGCCGCTACGTGAAGGACCAGGGCTACAACCTGCGCTTCGCCTTGGAGCCGAAGCCCAACGAGCCCCGTGGCGACATCTACCTCGCGACGGTGGGCCACGCCCTCGCCTTCATCACCACCCTCGACTACCCCGAGATGGTGGGCCTCAACCCCGAGGTGGCCCACGAGACGATGGCAGGCCTCAACTTCCTCCACGGCGTGGCTCAGGCCTGGGAGATGGGCAAGCTGTTCCACATCGACCTGAACGACCAGGTGCCGGGCCGCTACGACCAGGACTTCCGCTTCGGCGCGGTGAACCCCAAGAACGCCTTCTTCCTGGTGAAGTTCCTCGAGGATGTGGGCTACGACGGCTCGCGCCACTTTGACGCCCACGCCTACCGCACCGAGGACTACGAGGGCGTGAAGGAGTTCGCCCGCGGCTGCATGCGCACCTACCTCATCCTCAAGGAGAAGGCCCAGCGCTGGAACGCCGACCCCGAGATCCAGGCCCTGCTGGCCGAGATCAATGCCGGCGATCAGGCCCCGATCGCCTACAGCGCCCAGGCCGCCGAGGAGCTCAAGGCCCGCAGCTTCGACCGCCACGCTCTCGGCGCCCGCGGCCTCGCCTACGAGCGCCTCGACCAGCTCACGGTGGAGGTGCTGCTGGGGGTGCGGTGAGGTGTGACACGGTGACAAGGTGATCGCCTCGCTTCGCAGAGGCTTTGCCTCGTCTTGCGACCCAGCCTAGGTGACAAGGTGACCTCCTGACGACGCCGATATGCGGTCACCTTGTCACCCCCTCACCTTGTCACCTTGTCATCGAACAGAGAGAGAATGCCATGACCAACCTCCTCGGCCTGGACATCGGCACCAGTGGCGCCAAGGCGATCGTTGCGGCCGCCGACGGCAGGGTGCTGGCCGCGGCCACCGCGGAGTACCCGCTGAGCCAGCCGCGGCCGCTCTGGAGCGAGCAGGACCCGGCGGACTGGTGGCGCGGCGCGCGGGAGGCGCTGCGGGCGGCCGTGGCCCAGAGCGGCGTGGCGCCCGAGCAGATCGCAGGCCTCGGCCTCACCGGCCAGATGCACGGTGCCACCTTCCTCGACGCCGCCGACCAGGTGATCCGCCCAGCTATCCTCTGGAATGACCAGCGCACCGCCGCGGCCTGCGATGAGATCACGGAGCGGGTGGGCGCCGAGCGGCTGATCGCCCTCACCGGGAACCCGGCCCTTACCGGCTTCCAGGCCCCGAAGATTGTCTGGCTGCGCAACGAGGAGCCAGCGAATTACGCCCGCGTTGCCCGCGTGCTGCTGCCCAAGGATTACATCCGCCTGCTACTCACCGGCGAGCTCGCCACCGACGCCTCCGATGCCGCCGGCACCTTGCTGCTCGACCTGCGGGCCCGCGACTATAGCGACGAGGTGCTCGGCGCCCTTGAGATCCCGCGGGGCTGGCTGCCCCGCGTCTACGAAGGCCCCGAGGTGACGGGCCGCCTGCGCCCGGAGGTCGCCGCCGAGCTCGGCCTGCCCGCGGGCCTGCCGGTGGTGGCCGGCGGCGGCGACAACGCGGCGGCCGCGGTGGGCACCGGCGTGGTGCGGGCCGGCGTGCTCAGCAGCTCGATCGGCACCTCCGGCGTGCTCTTCGCCCACTCAGATGGGCCGGCGCTCGACCCCGGCGGCCGCCTGCACGGCTTCTGCCACGCCGTCCCCGGCGCCTACCACCTGATGGCGGTCACCCTCAGCGCGGGCGGCGCCTTCCAGTGGCTGCGGAATACGCTGCGGGCCATCGCCCCCGACCTCGACTACAGCCGGCTCGCCACCCTCGCCGAGGAGGTGCCGCCCGGCGCCGAGGGGCTGCTCTTCGCGCCCTACCTCACCGGCGAGCGCACGCCCCACCTCGACCCGCTCGCTCGCGGGGCCTGGGTGGGCCTCACCAGCCGCCATGGCCTCGGCCACCTCGCGCGGGCGCTCATGGAAGGCGTTGTCTTCGCCCTGCGGGACGGGCTGGAGATCATGCGCGGGCTCGGCGTGCCCGCCAATGAGATCCGCGCCACCGGCGGCGGCGGCAAGCACCCATTCTGGCGCCAACTCCAGGCCGACATCTACGGCGCGCCCGTGCAGACCCTCGCCGCCGAGGAGGGCCCGGCCTACGGCGCCGCGCTGCTCGCCGGCGTGGGCGCTGGCGTCTACGCCGACGTGGCCGAGGCGGTGGCCCACGGCGTGCGCGTCACCGGCGCCACCGAGCCCGACGCTGAGCGCGTCCGGCGCTACGACGAGCTGTACGCGGCGTACACGGGGCTGTACCCCGCGCTGCGGGGAAGCATGCACGCCTTGGCCGCGCTGTAGCGGGGCTGCCGCCCCGCACCCTGACCCAAGGGGGCGAGTGCCCCCTTGGAACCCCCAAAGCCGACTGCCGCCAACGCCGAGACGGCATCGCTGCATGCCTTGCACGCAGGTGCGAGCGTCGCGTTCCCGGCCCCACGCCTGCTGCCGGACAGCTTCGCTCCCAGCAATTAGCCCTCGGACAGCGGAGCTGTCAGGCTGCTGCCGTCTCGCTGGTAGTGCCACTCCCGCTCTCGGCGCCGAGGGGCATGCAGCGATGGTACGCGGACTGAGGCGGGCGTCGGCTTTGGGGGGTTCGGGGGGCAGCGCCACCCGAGCGGGGGGTGCGGGGGGCGGCAGCCCTGCCGCATGCTCCACACACCGTGCAGGTGGCACTGCCGCGGGGCAGCCCCGACAGGCCGGCGCGGCCCGAACGCAGCGCCGCCTCGCGGCGCTACTCGATGACGATCCGGCTCCAGTCCAGCCGCTCGTCGCCGGCCCAGAGGTTGCCCATGGCCCCGTCGAGCAGCGCCGTGGCGAACCAGGCCCAGTTCTGGTCGTAGTAGTTGTCGGGGTCGCCCCAGTAGGCCCCGCTCGCGTCCTCCACGTAGGCGCCCGCGAGCTTCTGCTCGAAGGTCTGGAAGGCGATCGCGTCGCCGCCGCTGAAGAGCAGCGCCGGGGTCACACCCGCGTACATCGCGATCGACTCGTGGTCCGCCTGCGGCGTGCCGTCGAGCCCGTAGGTCGCGGCGAGCCGGCCCTCCCGTTCCAGCGTCTCTCGCAAGTGCCGGAAGCGGCCGAGCGCCGCCTTCGCCCGCTCATCGCGGTACCAGAGCCAGTCCAGCGTCAGGCGCCACGGCGCCCGCAGCCCATCGTAGCCGAACAGGTCCGCCCCTTCGACGCCTTGGGCCGGCACCAGCGCCCCGGTCTCGGGATCGAGGCCAACCCAGGTGGGCAGCAGGCCGCTCGCCCCGCCGAAGCGCACGTCGGCCTGGAGCATGTCGAGCAGGTCGTAGGAGCTCTCCACCAGCTCCAGCCAGGGCCGCCCGGGATCCGCCTCGGCGAAGATGCGGTAGGCGTAGGGCGCCAGGTAGGAGGGATTCACCACCGGCGGCCGCCCGTCGTGGCCGCGGGCCCAGTCGCCGGCAACCAGCACCCGCTGGCCTCCGGCGAGCGCTGTCTCCTGCTCCCAAATGCCGGCGAGCATCCGCTGGGCCGCCTGCTCGTAGGCCGGTTCCTCCCAGCGGCGCGAGGCCAGCAGCAGCGCCAGGGCCGTGTCCACGTCGGCGTCGCTGGCCGTGCCCACATCGATGACGCCCATTGTCCCATCGTCCCGCTGGCCGAAGAGCCAGGCCAGCAGACCGGACGGCTGCTGCAAGTTCGCCTCCGTCCACGCCCACACCGCATCGAAGGTGGCGCGGTCGTCGGCGTACACAGCCCGCAGCAGCGCGTACGACTGCCCCTCCGATGTGGTGGCGCCGTCGCGGCCGGGGTCGATCACTCGCCCGCCCTCGATGAAGCGCTCGACGTAGCTCTCCCAACTCCGCTCCAGCACCTGCGCGACGGGCACGCCGGGGTAGAGCTCGCGCACCTGCCGCACCTCCA
>DAOUGF010000539.1:0-3434 GCA_034429295.1 Chloroflexaceae bacterium | reverse complement strand
CGGGCGACCCGACCCATCGACGGGCTTGTGCCGTAGCCCTGCACAGGGCACATGCACGGTGGTTGCGCCCTCCACGATCCGGCGTGCCGACGCCAAACTTTCCTGAACCAGGTGTCAGGAAGCGGCGGCACAACCGATGCTCACACACCACCCCGACCAGACATCCGCCACCGCCGGGGCGGATGGCTCTGCCCGTCAAAGGGATGGGTACGCCACCGGGCGGTGGCACTGTACGACCGTCCTGCTTGGGGGTGTGCAGAGGGGCGCCAGCCCCTTTGCCGGGGGGCGCGGGGGGCAGAGCCCGCCCGCATCCGCACCCACCGTGCAGGTGGTACAGCTTCGGGGCGGCGCCGCAAGGCGGCGGGAGTGCAGGGGGCGGAGCCCGCCTGCAGAGGCTCGCACCGCCCAGGTAGCACTGGTTCGGGGTGGCGCCGCAAGGCGGCGGGGGGGTGGGGGCAGCGCCCCGAGACGCTCGGCAAGGGCGTCGCCGGGGCGCCCGTGCTATAATGCGGGCGTCACAGCGCTTCGCTCCAAGATTCTTGCGGCCGGCACGGAGCGTGCCAGGGCCCCGTCGCTTCAGCCGGGCGGCTCGAAGCTGCAAGGGCTGCTCGCGCCGTCGCCCTTATGCCATGATGGGTGGCGGCCCGCCGGAGAGCACGGCAATGGCTGAGGGCGGCGCGATCGGCAAGTACCGCATCCTCGAGGAGCTTGGCAGCGGGGGCTTCGCCACGGCCTTCAAGGCTGAGGACACCACGCTGGGCCGAGAGGTCGCGCTGAAGGTGCTGCACCCGCCGCTGCTGGTGGATAAGAGCTTCGTCGAGCGCTTCTTCCGCGAGGCCCGCACCCTGGCGCGTCTGCGCCACCCTAATATCGTCGTCATTCACGAGGTTGGCTCCGCCGACGGCCGGGTGTTCCTAGCGATGGACTTGGCGGCTTCCAGTCTCGCCCGCACGATCGCTGAGGCCGGTGCCCGCCCCTGGCCCGAGGTGAGCGCGATCATCGAGCCGGTGGCGGCTGCGCTGGATTACGCCCACGCCCGCGGGGTGGTGCACCGCGATCTGAAGCCGGCCAATATCCTGCTCGACGAGAACGGCACCCCCCTGCTCAGCGATTTCGGCTTCGCCCGCGCCCTCGGCGATGTGAGCACCAGCCTCAGCGCCAGCAGCGGCATCCTCGGCACACCGAGCTATATCGCCCCCGAGCTCTGGGACGGCAGCCCGGCCGAGCCCGCGGCGGACATCTACGCGCTGGCCTGTATCGCCTACGAGTTGCGCACCGGCAAAGTGCTCTTCCCCGGCGCCACGCCGCTGCGGGCGGTGGCGGCCCACGCCGCCGGCCCCAAGCTGCCGGAGGATTGGCCGCCCGAGATGCTTGAGGTCTTTCGTACCGCTCTGGCGCGCGACCCGGCGGGGCGCTACGGGAGCGCCGGCGCCTTCGCGGCGGCTCTGCGAGCGGCGACAGCTCAGTCCTCCGCGCCGGAGCGGGTAGCGCAGCGAGAGCAGGCCACGCCTACGCCCGCCGTATCGGACAGCGATGTCCGGTGGAGCCCGCAACAACTGGCCGCCGCCAAGCCGGCGCTCGCCGGCGAAGGCCAGGCGCAGCAGGTGGCCCCGGCGCCTGTCGTGGAGGAGCGGGTCGCGCGGAGCGAACCGGTATCACCGGCCCGACCCGTCCCCCAAGCCGGGGCACCGGGCGCAGTTGGGGAGTTGGGGCGAACGCGGCAGGCAGGCTCGGGCAGGCCCGCCGCGAGCGGCGCTGCGCCGGCCCTGAGACGCCCTCGCGGGTTGTGGCGCGCGCTGCTCGGCGCGCTGCTCGGCGCGGCCGGCTGGCTCGTCTTCAGTCTGTTCATCGACCAGTACCACACCGTCGGCGTGGAACGGCTGCTGATCGATGAGTGCGCCACTCTGCTCACCGCCGCCGCACTCGCGGTAGGCGGTATCTCGCTCTCGCGCTGGCAGTTCGTAGCCTTCGCCCTGGCCGGGCTGCTGCCGAGCGCCTTCCTCACAGCGACGCAGCTCGGCTATTTTCCGTACGAGTTGATCTTCGCCTTCCTGCCCATCATCGGGCTGCTCGTCGCCTATAGCGCCGGTAAGGTGGCGCCTGGGCTGCGCTGGCTCGTCGCCGTGGGTGTGGCGCTGATCTTCTTCCTGCTTACCTTGCCGCTCCCGCGCTACGCCTATCCTACCATCCATGAGATAATTTATCAGATCGACACTTATGAGCGCGCTCATGTGATCGCCATCAGCGTCACCGTTCCCCTGCAGGCGTTCACCGCGCTGCTGCTGACATTCTCAGCTGTGGGTCTGGCCCGCAGGCGGGCCGCCACGGGCGATACGGCCCTCCGCCACGATGAGACCGATGTTGAGACCATACCCCAGGAGTGACTTGTGCTCGACCTGACTGCTGCGTTCGCGACCTTCCCTACCCTCGAGACGGAGCGGCTCGTGCTGCGGGCCCCGCGGGCGGACGACGCGCCGGACATTTTCCGCATCATGAGCGATGAGCGGGTGGTGCGCTACTTCGGCATCCCACCGATGCACAGCCTCGAGCAGGCCGTGCGCAGGGTGGAGATCTTCCAGAGCAGCTTCGCGGCCCACGAGGGGATCCGCTGGGCGATCACCATGCGCGGCGAAGACCGGCTGATCGGCACCTTAGGCTTCTGGCGCCTGATCAAGGCGCACCTGCGGGCCGAGGTCGGCTACGAGTTGGCGCCCGAGCGCTGGGGCCAGGGCATCATGCCCGAGGCGCTCGGGGCGGTGCTGCGTTTCGGCTTCACGGCGATGGGCCTGCACAGCGTGGAGGCGCAGATCGACCCGGCGAACAGCGGGTCGCGGCGGGTGCTGGAGAAGCTTGGCTTCGTGCAGGAGGGTTATTTCCGCGAGAGCTACTATCACCCCGAAGAAAATCGTTTCTCGGACACGGCGGTGTTCTCGCTGCTGACCCCTTCTTGACGTGGTTTTTACCCTTCAAGGAGCGGAAAGCCTGCTGTGACATGCTATACTTTGAGGGTCATTCCAGCTTCAAGAAACTGATCTGAAGAAGAGAGCGCCTCTGCCGGCAGCTATGCCAGGCATATACGGCTGTGCCCGGATCGAGCGATAGTGAGGCAGTTATGCCCGACACTGAGAAGCTCGGCAAATACACGATCCTGGAGGCTATCGGCAGCGGCGGTTTTGCGACAGTCTACCGAGCCGCAGACCCGACGCTGGAACGAGAGGTCGCGCTCAAAGTCCTGCGCCCCGACCTGCTGAGCGACGCGACGTTTGTACGGCGCTTCTACCAGGAGGCGCGCACGAGCGCCACCCTGCGGCACCCGCACATCATCACGATCTTCGAGGTGGGCGAGGCCGACGGCCGGTTGTATATCGCCATGGACCTGGCCGCAGGCACCCTGGCGGCTCGCCTGAAGGAGCAGGGGCCGCTGTCGTGGCTCG
>DAOUGF010000538.1:0-7073 GCA_034429295.1 Chloroflexaceae bacterium | reverse complement strand
AGGTGGTGGGAGACCGTCGGCTGCTTGACCGGCAGCGCGCTCTCAAGGTCGCACACGCAGACCTGGCCATCGTGCTGGGCGAGCATGTCGAGGATCTGCAGCCGGATGGGATGGCCGAGAATGGTCAGGTCGTCGCTCAGCGCCTTTGCGGTCTCCGTATCGATCCGCGGCGCCAGCCCCGGCTGGCAGCAGGCATCTGTGCTCGTGGTGGTCGTTGGCTCGGTCAGCTCGATCATCGTTCGGCTCCTTCCGCCGCGAGTATAGCACGTAGATTGAAGAGTGTCAATCTAACTTGATGATGCTGAGGAATGCTGATTGGTCATCACCGTCCCGCAACGCCGCCGCGCAAACGCCCAGCGCGGCCGTGCTACACTGACTCCGTGGGCGGGCGCCGGCGGGGCGCCCCCGGAAGGGAGCGACGCCATGACGACACTGCTGGTGAAGGACGCCGCCCTGCTCGTCACGATGGGCGACGACGGGGCCGAGATCCCCGGCGGCGGGTTGTACGCGGTCGACGGCTTTATCACTCAGGTCGGTCCGAGCGCGGCGCTGCCGGCCACGGCCGATACCGTGATCGACGCCCGCGGCATGCTGATTATGCCGGGCCTCGTCAATACTCACCACCACTTTTGCCAGACCCTTACCCGCTGCATGGCCCAGGACCAAAACCTCTTCGGCTGGCTCACCACCCTCTACCCGATCTGGGCCAACATCACGCCCGAGGCGGTCTACGTCGCCACCAAGACGGCCCTCGCCGAACTGCTTCGCTCGGGCTGCACGACCACCAGCGACCACACCTACCTCTGGCCGAACGGCGCCCGCCTCGACGACCAGATCCGCGCCGCGCAGGAGCTTGGGGCACGCTTCCACGCTACCCGCGGCAGCATGTCGGTGGGCCAGAGCAAGGGCGGCCTGCCGCCCGACCACGTGGTGGAGGACGAGGCCCACATCCTCGCCGACTCGCGCCGCGTCATCGAGGAGTACCACGACCCGCGCCCTGGCGCGATGCTACGGGTGGTGCTGGCTCCCTGCTCCCCCTTCACCGTCTCCCTTGACCTGATGCGCGAGAGTATCGCCCTCGCCCGCAGCTACGGCGTCCACTCCCACACCCACTTGGCCGAGACCCTCGACGAGGAGCGCTACTGCCTGGAGCGATTCGGCCGGCGCCCGGTCGAGCTGATCGAGGAGTTGGGCTGGGTCGGCGAGGATGTCTGGCACGCCCACGTGGTCCACCCCTCAGCCGAGGAGGTGGGCCGCCTGGGCGCCGCGCGCACCGGCATGGCCCACTGCCCGTGCTCGAACATGCGGCTGGCCTCGGGCATCGCGCCGATCGGCGCGATGCGCCGCGCCGGCTGGCGCGTGGGGCTCGGCGTGGATGGTTCGGCTTCCAACGACGGTTCTCACATGCTAGGCGAGGCCCGCCAGGCCATGCTGCTGCAGCGGGTGCAGGGCGACCCCGCCGCCATGAGTGCCCGCGAGGCGCTCTGGCTGGCCACCCGCGGCGGCGCGGCGGTGCTCGGCCGCGACGATATCGGCCGTCTGGAGCCCGGCGCCTGCGCCGACTTCGTCGGCTATCGTCTCGACCGCCAGGAGTTCGCTGGCGGCGCCGTCCACGACCCCGTCGCCGCGCTCGTCTTCTGCTACCCGCCTTGGGCCGACCTGAGCGTGGTCCACGGCCGTGTGCGCGTTCAGGACGGCGAACTCCTCGGCGTAGACCTGCCGGCGCTCACGGCGCGCCACAACGCGATCGCCCGCGCCCTCGCCAACGGGGAGCGGCCGGCATAGCGACGCCGCGGCGCCTCGCGGCGGTGCACCGCGCCCCCGTCGGGGCGCTGCCTTCGTAGCAGTACCGCCTGTGCGGTGCGTGGTGTTGCGAGCGGGCTCCGCCCCTCGTGCTCCCCGCCGGAGTGGGCGTTGCGCCCTCCGGACCTCCCCCAAGCCGGAGGGCCGTACCGTGCCGCTCGCTTCCGCACACCGGGTTCTGGAAGGCTTACCTGCGGCAGAGTAGCGGCGGCACGCCGGATCGTGCAGGGCGCAACTAGCGGGCGTGGGGCACCGCGCTCGGCCAGGGCCCAAGCCCGTCGATGAGACGGGGTAGCAGATCAGCGGCGGCACAGCACTGGCTTCCGGCTTGGGGTCCAGGGGCGAGGCCCCTGGCGCGGGGGAGTCCAGAGGGGGCTGGCGCCAGCCCCCTCTGGGCCGGGGAGCGGGGCGGCAGCGCCCGCAGGAGGCGTAGGGACGCCCCCACTGCCGGGGAGCGGGGCGGCAGCGCCCGCAGGAGGCGTGGGGACGCTCCCCACTGCCGGGGAGCGGGGCGGCAGCGCCCGCAGGAGGCGTGGGGACGCTCCCCCGCCCCCGCTCACGCCCCCGCCTTGACAACCGATAGAGGGTGTGTTATTGTCGCTCCAAGCTACTTACACGCGTAAGGCTACACGTGACGACCTACACGTGTAAGCGGCCAGTTTCTCTCTCACCCTCCAGCTGCGAAATCTAAAGGCTCCTAAGGGTCTGGTAAGACCCGTGCTGCTGAGCATGCGCTGTGCCCAGCACTGGGAGCTCGTGCCCTCGCCCTATAGCATCGGCGCTATCACGGCCTACAAGCGTACTCGAGCGTTATGAAACGACCAACGCAGGTTGATGTGGCTCGGTTAGCCGGGGTCTCAAGGGCCACTGTTTCCTATGTGCTGAACGGCCAAACCGATGGCCGGGTGCCCATCTCTGAGGAGACCCGCCAGCGGGTGCTGGAGGCAGTCGCGGCGCTCGACTATGTGCCGGACGCTCGCGCCCAAGCGCTGCGATCGGGC
This sequence comes from Chloroflexaceae bacterium, assembly GCA_034429295.1. Classification (GTDB taxonomy): domain Bacteria; phylum Chloroflexota; class Chloroflexia; order Chloroflexales; family Chloroflexaceae; genus OHK40. The sequence goes on along the minus strand of DAOUGF010000538.1, from coordinate 4,269 downwards.
AGCACAAAGACGATCGGCCTGATCATACCGGATATTCATAACCCCCATTTCTGGCAGATCGCCGATGGTGTGGAGCAGGAAGCCTCCGCCGCCGGCTATCACATCCTCCTCTCGAGCATTCCACCTGAAAAAGAATATGCCGTCGATGCGTTCAAGGACTTGGCCCAGCGACGGATCGATGGGCTGGTGATGGTGCCGAGCTTTGTGTACCAATCGGAGGGGGCCCAGAAAACCCTGGCCAACCTCCGCAGACGCCGCGTCCCCATCGTCGGCATCATGGCGGAGCACAGCGGGGCGCATTACAACATCGATCGGGTCATCGCAGATTATCGGGACACGACCTTTGAGGTCATGGCCCACTTGCTGTCGTTGGGACACCGGCGCATCGCCTTCATCTTTGGGATCGACGTGCCGGATCTTGGAGAAGATCGTCTCTCCCCCTATCGTGAGAGCCTGCAAGCCGCCAACTTGCCCGTTGATCCTGACCTGATCGTTCGCTGCGGCTCCACAATGGAGGACAGCTACCAGGCCGCGCGCCGGCTGCTTGAGCTGCCCACTCCCCCCACCGCGCTGCTGGTCATCAATGATCTGCTGGCCATCGGCGCGCTGCGAGCGATCAAGGACATGAACCTGCAGGTGCCGCAGGATGTTTCCGTCTTTGGCTATGACGATATTCCCCTGGCGAAGTATATGATCCCCCGCCTGAGTACCGCCTCCAAACACGGGGAGGAGCTGGGGCGCGAGGCGACAAGGCTATTGCTGGCGCGTTTGCAGGATCCCGACCGGCCACGCCAGGAGATCCGGGTTCCGGCACGCTTGATCCTCCGTGAATCTATCGGGCCAGCGCCATTTTCATAGGGGTGGTAGACGTGGCATCAACCTCGGATGCGAAGATCCAGATGAGCAGGACGTCCGGCGTCGCCCGCTTTTTCAGGCGCAACGCCACGGCCTATATGTTCCTCACGCCGTGGCTGCTGGGCTTCTTCGTCCTTACGCTCTACCCGATGCTCTATTCGTTCTGGCTCGGCTTCACGAACTATGACTTCACCAAGCCTAACTCGACGGAGTGGATCGGGCTTGGCAATTACGTGAGGATGTTCGGGCCGCTCTTCGGGATCTCCCAGTTCACCGCCTCCAACGGCGAGGTGATGCGTGCCGACCCCTACTACCTGAAGTCGCTGACCGTAACCTTTAACTATGTGTTCGCGGCTGTGCCGCTCAAGCTGATCTTCGCGCTCGCTGTGGCGATGCTGCTGAATCAGCGGCTACGCTGGGTGCCGTTCTACCGCGCCGTCTACTACATCCCCACGCTCCTCGGCGGATCTGTCGCCGTCGCGGTGCTCTGGAGGAAGCTGTTCGAGCGCGACGGCCTGGTGAACAGCGCGCTGAGCTTCCTCGGCTTCACCAACCTTCCCGGCTGGATCACCAACCCCAAGTATGCGCTCTGGACGCTCATTCTGCTGTCGGTGTGGCAGTTCGGCTCTTCGATGATCATCTTCCTCGCTGGGCTGAAGCAGATCCCTGAGGAGTATTACGAGGCGGCCAGCGTGGATGGGGCGAACAAGGTGCGGCAGTTCTTCGCCATCACCATCCCCCTGCTCTCGCCGGTGATCCTGTTCAACCTGGTCATGCAGATGATCGGCGCCTTCCAGGCCTTCACGCAGGCCTATATCATCGGCGGCGGCAGCGGCGGTGTGCTCAACTCGACGCTGTTCTACACCCTTCACTTGTATATCCAAGGGTGGACGTACCACGAGCTAGGTTACGCCTCCGCTATGGCTTGGGTGTTGCTGGCGATTATCGGGGCGCTCACGGCGCTTGTCTTCAGAACTTCAGACTTCTGGGTGTCATATGGGACCGGGGAATAGGATGAAAACCAGTACGGTCGTCCGTCACACGCTGACCCATCTGTTCATCATCGCCCTGGGCCTGTTGATGATCTACCCGATCGTCTGGATGATCGTCAGCTCGTTCAAGCCCAACAATATGATCTTCAGCGATCCCGGCCTCATCCCGAAGGCCGTGACGCTCGAGAACTATATCTCCGGCTGGCGCGGCTATGCGGGTGTGAGCTTCGGGAGGTTCTTCCTCAACTCGCTCATCCTGTGCGCCGGGGCCGTCGCCGGGAACCTGATCGCCTGCACGATGGCGGCGTACGCGTTCGGGCGGCTCAAGTTTGTGGGCAGGAGCTTCTGGTTCGCCGTGATGATGCTCACGCTCATGCTCCCCGGCCACGTCACGATCGTGCCGCAGTATATCCTCTTCAACTCCTTCGGATGGGTGGGAACGTTCCTCCCGATCCTTGTGCCGAAGTTCCTCGCCACCGACGCGTTCTTCGTCTTTCTGCTCGTGCAGTTCATCCGCAGCCTGCCGAAAGAGCTCGACGACGCCGCGATCATCGATGGCTGCTCGCAGGCCGGGGTGTTCCTGCGCATCATCGTGCCCCTCGCTACTCCCGCGTTGGTGACAACGGCGCTGTTCACGTTCCTCTGGACTTGGGACGACTTCTTTAATCACCTGCTCTACCTCACCAATCCATCTATTTTCAGCGTGTCGCGGGCTTTGCGCACGTTCGTCGGCGATGCGGGAGCGGTATCCAATTGGGGCGGCGCATTAGCGATGGCCACGCTCTCGATGATCCCTCCCTTCATCCTATTCTTCGCCCTGCAGAAGTATTTTGTCGAGGGTATCGCAACTACGGGCATTAAGGGATAACTCATCACCAGGAGGGGTTGCGTATGAATTGATCTCTAGCGAGTGCTTTCGGTCTATCCGTCGAAGCTATACAGCAACAGGGGAACTGAACGATGCGAACATTTCGCATACTCACGCTCGTGGCACTGCTCGCAATGATGCTCGTGTCCTGCTCGCAGACACCGCAGGCCGCCCAGCCGACCGCAGCGCCCGAGCCGACTCAGGCCGCGGCCGCGCCCGAGCCAACCGCAGCGCCTGAGCCGACCGCAGCGCCCGAGCCGACCCAGGCCCCGACCGAGCCGGCCGCTACCAGCTCCAATGAGGGGCTCCCCGCCTACACCGGCGGCCCCGCTGAGCTTCGCTTCGGCTGGTGGGGGAACGACGATCGCGCCGCCAGAACCCAGAAGGTGATCGAACTTTTCCAAGAGGCGTATCCGGATATCAAAGTTATCGGTGAGCCCAACGGCGGCACGGCCGACCACTTCCAGATTCTCGACACGCAGCTGGCGGCCAACGACGCCCCTGACCTGATCCAGTTCGGCGGCAACTGGCCCGATTACCAGCAGTACCTCGAGCCGCTCAACGCCTATCTCGGCAAGCAGCTGCTGATCGATACCCCCGAGCGGTTCGACCAGACCGCGCTGATCCCCGCGACCGACGTCGACGGCAACCTCTACGCCGTGAGCCTCGGCACGAACACCCTCGTTCTCGCCTACAACAAGACGATGATCGAGGCCGCGGGGGCCGAGCTCCCCAGGGATAACATGACTTGGGACGAGCTGATCGACTACGGCAGGGAGCTGAAGGAGAAGCTCCCCGAGGGAGTCGCGCCCTTCGTGGACAACAGCACCAACACGGCGAACTACCTCAGCTACTTCTACACGCAGCAGGGCACCCCCCTCTGGACCCTGGACGACGGCGGCAAATCCTACGCGACGGTTGAATCCGCCAGGAAGTGGCTTCAGCTGTGGGCCGATATGCGCGCCGAGGGCCTGATCCCCGACGCGGACACCACTTATACCTACACCGAAGACGGGCCTGACAGCTCGGCGCTGGTGGCCGGCGACGCGGCTATCGGTTTGATCTGGAGCAACCAGGGCGCCTCCTACCAGGCGGCCATGACCGACGAGCTCGGCCTGACGACGCTCCCCGCGGGCGGCGAGGATGCGTACGCCATCCAGATGAGCCAGTACCTGGCGATCAACAAGGCCAGCCCGAACAAGGAGGCGGCGGCGCTGTTCATCAACTTCTTCGTGACCAGCCCCGATGCCGGCGCGGTGCTCGAGACCAATCGCGGCATTCCTTCCTCGCCGATCGTGCGCCAGGCGATCGCCGACCGGGCCACCGAGTCCGACGCGGCGGTCTACAGGATCTACGACGCGATCGCCGACCGCACGATCCCGCAGGGCCCGAACCTGCCGAACGACCAGGAGTTCGTGAACGAGCTTGAGCTGATCGGCCAGCGGGTGGCGTATGGCGAGCTCACTGTTGACCAGGCCGCCGAGGAGTTGCAGGCGTTGATCGAGCGCCTGGCGGCCAAGTGACGCTCCCAACCGGACCTTGGCGGGCTTCCAC
>DAOUGF010000537.1:0-9793 GCA_034429295.1 Chloroflexaceae bacterium | reverse complement strand
CACCGGCGAGCAGGCCCTCGAGATCTGCGAGACGCTGGTGCGCTCCAACGCGATCGACGTGATCGTGATCGACTCGGTCGCCGCGCTCGTCCCCCGCGCTGAGATCGAGGGCGACATGGGCGACTCGCTGCCCGGCCTGCAGGCTCGCCTGATGAGCCAGGCCCTGCGCAAGCTCTCCGGCGCGATCAACAAGAGCCGCACCGTCGTGATCTTCCTCAACCAGCTGCGTATGAAGATCGGCGTGATGTTCGGCTCCCCCGAGACGACGACCGGCGGCCAGGCTCTGAAGTTCTACGCCTCGGTGCGCCTCGATATCCGCCGCATCGAGACGCTGAAGAATGGCCAGGAGGCGATCGGCTCCCGCTCCCGTGTGAAGGTGATCAAGAACAAGGTCGCCCCGCCCTTCCGCTCCGCCGAGTTCGACATCCTCGCCAACGAGGGTATCTCCCGCGAGGGCAATATCATCGATGTCGGCGTCGATATGGGCATCATCCGCAAGAGCGGTGCCTGGTTCTACCTCGGCGAGGATAGGCTCGGCCAGGGTCGCGAGAATGTGCGGGCCTTCCTGAAGGAGAACCCCGCGCTCGCCGCCGAGATCGAAGCCCTGATCAAGGCCCAGGCCCTCACCAACCCCGCGGTCACGCCGGTGGCGGTCATCGGCGGCGGCGACGATGAGGAAGGCCTCTTCGAGGAGTAGCGCGTACAGGATACAAGTAAGAGGCAAAAGGTCAAGGGGGCGCGCCTCCTACCTTTTGCCTTTTGCCTTTTTTAATGCCTACAGGGAAGATCACAGCGATCGCGGCCCAGGCCCACGATAGCCAGCGTGTCAACATCTTCATCGATGGCCAGTTCGCGATCGGCATCAGCCTGGCCACATTGGCCGCCGAGGGCCTCTACGTCGGCCAGCCGATCGATGAGGAGCTCTGGGCCCGGCTCGAGGCGGCCGGTCGCGCCGAGAAGGCTATGCTCGCGGCTATGCGCCTGCTCGATGCCCGCCCTCGCTCCAGCGCCGAGCTGCGGCAGCGCCTGCGCCGCAAGGAGTTCGAGCCCGAGGTGATCGAGCGGGCCATCGCCCGCCTCGCCGAGCTTGGGCTGGTGGACGACGCCGCCTTCAGTCGCTACTGGGTTGAGAGCCGGCAGGCCTTTCGCCCCCGCGGCCAGCTGGCCCTCCGCGACGAGCTGCGCCGCAAGGGAGTGGCCCGCGAGCTGATCGACGCCACCCTCGCCGAGGCCGAGGAGCACCCTGAGGCCGAGGATGAGCGGGCGATGGCCCTCGCCCGCGGCGCCCTGCGCCGTTACGCCAACGCGCCCGACAGAAACAGCTTTCAACGGCGCCTCGGCGGCTTTCTGCAGCGGCGCGGCTTCACCCTTGAGACGATCCGCCCGATTGTTGATATACTGTGGCGAGAGCTGCAGGCAGAGGATCAATGATGGGGCCGGCGGCCGTCGGCGCCCTGTGGCCTTTGCGCTGCGGCCTCTGCCTGTATTAAGGAGGCCTTATGCCCGATGTGCAGTATCTTGGCCACGCCTGTGTGCGGCTGCGCGGCCGCGACGGCACTGTGCTCTGCGACCCCTACAACCGCTCCATCGGCCTCGATATCGGCCGGCCCAGCGCCCATATCGTTACGGTGAGCCACGACCACCCCGACCATAACAACACCGCGGCCGTTCGCTCTTTGCGCGAGCAACTCTTCGTCATCGATGCCCCCGGCGAGTACGAGGTGAGCGGCGTGCTGATCAACGGTGTGCGCACATACCACGACAAGGCCAAGGGCGCCGAGCGCGGGTTCAACACCGTCTTCGTGATCCACCTCGACGATGTGACTTTCTGCCATCTCGGCGATCTGGGCCACGAGCTAAGCCAGGGCCAGGTCGAGGCGATCGGCAATGTCGATGTGCTCTTCGTGCCCGTCGGCGGCGGCGAGACGATCGGCCCAGCCGAGGCGAGCAACGTGATCGCCCAGCTCGAGCCGCGGGTGGTTGTGCCGATCCACTACGCCACAGCGCAACTCTCCTTCGAGTACGAGCTCGCCCCGCTCGAGAAGTTCACCCACGAGATGGGGCTCAAGGATGTGACGCCGGAGGACAAACTCACTGTCACGGCATCAAACTTGCCACCAGAGGGTGAGCAGGCGCGAGTAGTGGTGCTGCGCCCCGTCAACGAGTAGCAGTTCCTTGAGGCCGCCATTCTTAAAGGGCGATGAGAAACGGGCGATGAGAAACGGGTATTTGTGAACGGCCTGTAAAAGGAGCACCGCCGCTCGTTTGTATAGTAAATTGGCGCCCCGGCGCCGCCCGCAGCTAGCTGTACTAACGCCACTGTAGCGCGGGCACCGTGGTATGCTGTGACAGGACAAACAGCCAAGCATCGCCAATCGGAGCTGATGAGCTGGTTAGCGATCAGATATGGGACAGGCTTCACGCGATACAGACGCACAGTGGGTCGGTGCAACCCTTCGGTTGCCCGACCCACTCATCATTTCACGACCTATCGTCTGTAGTGGCCAATCCAGAAGTGACGCTGGCGCAAGACCACACAGCCGGGGGCGCAGCACCTAAGCATGGTAAGGAGTTCGACCTGTATGGCCAAGTACATCTTTGTAACCGGTGGTGTTGTCTCGTCGGTAGGGAAGGGTATCAGTGTGGCATCGATCGGCAGGTTGCTGAAGAGTCGCGGCCTGCGCGTGTCGATCCTGAAGCTCGATCCATACCTGAACGTCGACCCCGGCACGATGAGCCCATACCAGCACGGCGAGGTCTTCGTCACCGAGGACGGCGCGGAGACCGACCTGGACTTGGGGCACTACGAGCGCTTCATCGACGAGAATCTCACCCGGCTCAGCAACGTCACCACGGGGCAGATCTACTCGTCGGTGATCAGCAAGGAGCGTCGCGGCGACTACCTCGGCGGCACCATCCAGGTGATCCCCCACATCACCGACGAGATCAAGTCGCGGATCGTGGCCGTGGGCCAGCAGAGCAACGCCGACGTGGTGATCGTGGAGATTGGCGGGACGGTCGGCGACATCGAGAGCCTGCCGTTCCTCGAGGCGATCCGGCAAATGCGCAAGGATGTAGGCCGCGACAATGTCCTCTACATCCACGTTACTTTGCTCCCTCACATTGGATCGACTGGGGAGTTGAAGACAAAGCCAACCCAGCACTCAGTGATGGCCCTTCGCAACGTCGGCATCACTGCCGACGTTATTCTGTGCCGGGCTGACTACGCGATCACCGACGAGATCCGCGACAAGGTCGCCTTCTTCGCTGATGTGGATCAGCGGGCGGTGATCCCCGTGCAGACGGTGGACTCGATCTATGAGGTGCCGCTGGTGCTGGAGGAGGCGGGCCTCGGCGAGTATCTCTGCGACAAGCTGGATCTCCGCTGCGTTGAGCCCGACCTGACGGCGTGGCACGAGCTGGTGCATCTCATCCGCAAGCCCAAACGGGTGATCCCGATCGCCCTGGTGGGCAAGTATGTGGAGCTGAAAGATGCCTACATCAGCGTGGTGGAGGCGCTGCGCCACGCCGGGCTGCACCAGGAGCTCGATATCGACATCCACTGGGTGCCGGCCGAGCAGGTGGAGCGGGAGGGCGCCGAGCGGCTGCTGGCCAAGGCCTACGGCATCGTGGTGCCCGGCGGCTTCGGCGACCGAGGGATCGAGGGGAAGATCACGGCGGCCGACTACGCGATGAGCAACAATATTCCCTATCTCGGCCTCTGCCTGGGCATGCAGTGCGCGACGATCTCATTCGCCCGGCGCCTGGTGGGCAGCGACGATGTGAACAGCACCGAGTTCGCGCCGGACTGCAGCTACCCGGTGATCGACCTGATGCCGGATCAGCGGGATGTGACGGCGAAGGGCGGCACGATGCGCCTCGGCACATATCCCTGTGTGCTGGTGCCGGGCACCAAGGCCCACGCCGCCTACGGCCAGGAGCTGGTGCACGAGCGCCATCGCCACCGCTTCGAGTTCAATAACACTTACCGCGAGATGCTGGAGCGGGCCGGCTTCGTGATCAGCGGCCACTCGCCCGACGGGCGGCTGGTGGAGATCATCGAGCTGCGGGACCACCCGTGGTTCGTGGCGAGCCAGTTCCACCCCGAGTTCCTGTCGCGGCCCAACAAGCCGCACCCGCTGTTCCGCGAGTTCGTGGCCGCGGCCGCCCGCACGCAGCGGGCCAGCGAGCCGCAGCAGTTGCGCCTGGCTGAGGCCGAGGAGCAGCACAGCGTACGGGCCTGGGTTGCTGTGGAACTCTCCTGAGCAACATCGAGGGGAACCAATAGGTATCGCAAGTTATGTGCCAGAGCGCGACCTTCTCTTGCAGGAAGGGTCGCGCTCTGTTTCGTGAAGCAGAGCACGATATGGCTTTATGGCGCGATATAATTCGCGAAGGGTATTGCGTAGAAGTGAAAACAGATTATAATGTAATACTAATGGTACGGCTTAGCGGCGCGCGATAGGCACAGCTGCCCCCGGCATCCCAGAGGACGACCCGGGCGAACCTGCTCGCTACCCCAGGCGCGGACCAACCTCGGCAAAGGCCCCCATCGGTAAGGAGTAGCGAGCGATGAGCTTCGCGGACAAGACCCTCACGTGTCGGGACTGTGGGACCGAATTCGTCTTTACGGCGGGGGAGCAGGAGTTCTACGCCTCGAAGGGCTTTGTGAACGAGCCGACTCGCTGCCCCTCGTGCCGGCAGGCCCGTAAGGCTGCCATGAGCATCAACGGCGGCGCGCGCGACGGCCAACCGGCCAGCCTCGCCGGGGCGGCCCCACGGGAGCGGGTGACCTACAGGACGGTCTGTGCCAACTGCGGCCAGGAGACGACAGTGCCGTTTGTTCCGCGGGGTACGAAGCCGGTCTACTGTAGCACCTGCTTCGATCAGATCCGCGGGGGTGGGCGCGAGGCGCGCTTCTAGGAGCTGCGGTCAAAGCCTCCGCCGTTTTTAACCAAAGAAGTAGGGCCGAAACATCCGGGCAGCGGGATGCTTCGGCCCTACTGATTTTTGTGCGGGGATGCCGCGCTACTCTAGATAGTCGCGGAGGTGCTGGCCCACATCGGGGCTGCGGAGGCGGCGGAGGGCTTCGGCCTCGATCTGGCGGGCGCGCTCGCGAGTCATACCGAGGGCGCGGCCAACCTCTTCGAGGGTGCGCCGGCGGCCATCCACCAGGCCATAACGCAGGTCGATGATGCGACGCTCCCGCTCGCTGAGATGGTCGAGGGCGGCGGAGAGATCCTGGCGCAGGAGCTGGGCCGAGGCAAACTCGCCAGGGGAGGGGAGCTCGTCGTCGGGCAGGAAATCGCCGAGGGTATGCTCGCCCTCGTCGCCGACAGGTGTCTCCAGGGAGACGGGGCGACGGGCGGCCTCGAGCACCCGCTGGATGCGCTCAAGGGGCTGGCCGAGGGCGATCGCGATCTCCTCGGCGGTGGGCTGGCGCTCGAGCGACTGGGCGAGGCGCTCAGCCGTGCGCTTCACCTGGCCAACCGACTCGCTCATATGCACCGGGAGGCGGATGGTGCGGCCCTGCTCGGCGATGGCCCTGGTGACAGCCTGGCGGATCCACCAGGTGGCGTAGGTGCTGAAGCGGTTGCCTTTGCGGTAGTCGAACTTCTCGACCGCGCGCATCAGGCCGATATTCCCCTCCTGGATCAGATCCAGCAGCGAGAGGCCACGGCCGACATACTTTTTCGCAATGCTGACGACGAGGCGCAGGTTCGCCTGGATGAGGTGACGGCGGGCCTCGTTGCCAGAGGCGATCTCCTGCTCGAGAGTGCGGCGAAGCATGAGGCTAAGCTCAGTGCTTTCATCGGCGCGCTGCTGGGCGGCGTTACCGCGCTCGATGCGCTCTGCGAGCTGCACCTCCTCCTTGGCGGTGAGCAGCGCGACCCGGCCAATCTCTTGGAGATAGTGCTGGACAGGGTCGAGGGCAGCCTCGCCGCCCTTGGCCTGCTCCTGGCTTTCGAGGGCCAGATCCTCAACCTCGGCGATCGGCTCCGTATCCGGGTCCTGCTCCAGCGTATGCCTGTCGGTGAATCCCCAGATGGGTGTCGTCCGCTTGAGCATCGATCTGCGCTCCTAGCCTAGCGGGAAGGGACACAAGGCTGCTCCCTCCCTTTGGGAAGGAGCCGCGGCAGCGTGCCGTTCTTTACTTGCACTCAACGGGGCGGGGTTAAGCGCGGGTGGTTGATCTGTCGGGGTACGCGAGTTCAGTTCATCTGAAGACCGCATTGGCAAGTATAGGAGCGATAACACCAGTTGTCAAGTGTTTTTAACAATTTGTTTACCACCTGAACGGCGCGTACTGATGCGGCGTTAGCCTTTCCCGGCCGGGAGCGCGCCGGCCACCTGAGCGGCGACACGGGCATTCTGGCGCAGGAGGGCCACGTTGGTGGCGATACTCTCGCCGTGGGTCTCCTCGGCCATAGCAGTGAGCAGAAAGGGCGTGACGGCGGGGCCGCGGACGCCTGCGGCCTCGGCCTTGGCGAGGGCCCGGCCGATCGCCAGCTCGACCTCCTCACGGGGCATGGCTAGCTCGGGCGGCGGCGGCACACAGAGCAGCATGCCGCCAGGCGCGGCGATGCCCGCGAGGGCTCGCTGGGCGGCCCAGAGGCCGGCGGCTTCCGCAGGGGTGGCGGCGTTGGCCGGTACCGGCAGGCCGCTGCTGCGGCTGTAGAAGGCGGGAAACTCGTCGCAGCCGAAGCCCACCACAGGGACGCCGAGCGTCTCGAGGTATTCCAGGGTGGCGGGCAGATCGAGGATGGCCTTGGCGCCGGCGCAGACGACGAGGACGGGAGTGCGGGCGAGCTCGGTAAGGTCGGCGGAGACGTCCCAGCTGCGCTCGGCGCCGCGGTGGACGCCGCCGATGCCGCCGGTGGCGAACACGGTCACGCCGGCGGCGGCGGCGATCGCCATGGTGGCGGCGACCGTGGTGGCGCCGTCGGCGCCTTGGGCCGCGGCGACGGCGATGTCGCGGCGGGTGAGCTTGCGCACGGCCTCGCCGCCTGTGGCGAAGCGCTCGAGCGCCTCGGGCTCCAGCCCGACTGTGGGGGCGCCGGCCACCACGCCGATGGTGGCTGGCACGGCGCCGGCGGCGCGCACTTCGTCCTCCAGAAGCCTGGCGACCTCCAGGTTTTGCGGGTAGGGCAGCCCGTGGCTGATCAGGGTGCTCTCCAGGGCGACAACGGGGCGGCCCTCGTCGAGGGCGGCGGCGACTTCGGCGGATATACGGAGCATGGGGACCTCTTGGGTGGGGGGTGAGTTTGGATCGCGAAAGATGCGAAAGAAAGCGAAAAACGCGAAACGAAGGTTCGAAGCTTCGAAAGGGAAGACGCGGAACGAAGTGGCGCGAAGCGCTTAAGAAAGCGCGAAAAGGATGATGGCGGCTATGTCGGCTCAGGTGCGCCGGCGCGATCTACGAGGTAGGCTGGGATGCCGTGGCGCCGGGCGAGGGCGAGCTCGGCGGCGGCGCCCTCGATCAACACTAAGGCTACCCAGAGGCCCCGCCGGCGTAGCGGCAGCAGTTGCTCGATCAAGGCAGTCTGCGCATCGTAGCTTACCACGACCACGGTGCTGCCCCAGCCGAGGCCAGCGGCGGCCCGCTCGAGGGTTGCGATCAGATCGCCTTCGGGGCGGGCCTCGAGCCGGCCAAGCAGGCGCAGGATGGCGATCAGGTGGTGGCGCCCGGCGTCAGGTGGAATAGGCGCGGCAGCGCGTCCGCTGAGGGGGTCGTGGCCGCTGGTGCAGAGGCCCACCGGCTGGCCCCGTCCTATGAGGTCGGCGGCGATGGAGGCGGCGGCCACGACGGCTCGCTCGAGGCTGTCGTAGGTGTAGCGGCCGGGGTATTCGGCCAGGCTGAACGCGAGGGCGATCAGGGTCTCACGGGCGATGGCTGGCTCGTAGCGGCGCACTTGGAGGCCGCCGGTGCGTGCGCTGCTCTTCCAGTCGATCTGCCGCACGCTGTCGCCGGGGCCGTAGGCCCGCACGCCGAGCGGCCGCGCCGGGTCGGTGAAGAGGCTTGTGGGCGCGGGGCGGACGCCGAAGGGCAGGCCGGCTGGAAGACCGAGCTCGGGCAGCGGCAGCACCTGCGGGTAGATCACCAGGCTGTCGGCGGCGCCGCCCTCGAGGGGCTGCTCGAAGAGGCCGAGCACGTCGCCTGTGCGCATGGTGAGAGGCCCGAGGCGGTAGAGGCCGCGGCGGCGGCCCTGCAGGGTGTAGGCCACGGAGTGCTCCTCGCGCGGGCCGAGTCCGATCACCTGGCGCACCCCAGGCGGGCTGCGCAGCGCCGCGGGCAGGCTCTCGTGGAGCAGCAGCCAGGGGATGGGCAGCAGGCTCTCGTTACGTACGGCGATCGTCACCTCCACCGGCTCGCCGGGGAAGGCCGCCGTGGGCGCCTTGCGGGACCAGCGCACCGCCCGCGCCGCCAAGCGCACCCAGAGCCAGGCCAGCAGCTGCACCCCCACCAGCACATACAGCAGGTAGAAGAAGATCTCGCTGCGCAGCCCGGCGGCTACCACCAGGACGATGAGGGTGAGCAGGCGGAGGTCCATCGTGAATGCAGAATGCAAGAAGAAAAATGCAAAATTACGGCTTTTGCATTTTGCTTACATGCGGAAGACGCCAAACTTCGTCGCCTCAATGGGGGCGTTGGCGGCGGCGGCGAGGCCGAGGGCCAAGGCCTTGCGGGTGTCGAGCGGGTCGAGGATGCCGTCGTCCCAGAGGCGGGCGGTGGAGTAGTAGGGGCTGCCCTCGCGCTCGTACTTCTCCAGGATAGGCGCCTTGAACGCCTCCTGCTCCTCAGGGCTCAGATCCTTGCCGCGGGCCCGTAGGTTGTCGCGGCGCACGGTGAGCAGCACGGTGGCCGCCTGGAGGCCGCCCATCACGCTGATGCGAGCATTGGGCCACATCCAGAGCTGGCGCGGCTGGTAGGCCCGGCCGCACATGCCGTAGTTGCCGGCGCCGAACGAGCCGCCCACGATCACGGTGAACTTCGGCACATTCGCGCAGCTCACGGCGGTGACGAGTTTGGCGCCGTCTTTGGCGATGCCGCCGTTCTCGTACTCTCGGCCGACCATAAAGCCGGTGATGTTCTGCAGGAAAAGCAGCGGGATGCCGCGGGCGCAGCAGAGCTCGATGAAGTGGGCGCCTTTGAGCGCGCTCTCGCTGAAGAGGATGCCGTTATTGGCGAGGATGCCCACCGGTATGCCCTCGATATGGGCGAAGCCGCAGACGAGAGTGGCGCCGTAGCGAGCCTTGAACTCGTGGAGCCGGCTGCCGTCCACAAGGCGGGCGATCAGCTCGCGGATGTCGTAGCTCTTGCGGCTGTCGCTGGGGATGATGCCGTAGATCTCCTCCGGGTCGTAGCGGGGCGGCTCGGGCGCGCGCAGCTCCCAAGGCGGGGCGGGGCGTGGGCCGAGGTTCAGGACGATGTCGCGGACGATACCGATGGCGGCGCGGTCGTCCTCGGCGAAGTGATCGGCCACGCCGGAGAGGCGGGTATGCACATCGGCGCCGCCGAGCTCCTCGGCGCTCACCTCCTCGCCGGTGGCGGCCTTCACCAGGGGTGGGCCGCCGAGGAAGATCGTGCCGGTGCCCTTGACGATCACCACCTCGTCGCTCATGGCGGGCACGTAGGCGCCGCCCGCGGTGCAGGAGCCCATCACGGCGGCGATCTGGGGGATGCCGCGGGCCGACATGCGGGCCTGGTTGTAGAAGATCCGCCCGAAATGATCGCGGTCGGGGAAGACCTCGGCCTGGAGCGGCAGGAAGGCGCCGCCACTATCGACGAGAT
>DAOUGF010000536.1:0-2802 GCA_034429295.1 Chloroflexaceae bacterium | reverse complement strand
TTCGACCAGATCCGCGTGTTGAGGTTCAGGTCGGCCACGAGATCCTCGGCGAGGCGCACGTCGGCCATGTAGCGCTTCAGCTCGTCCAGGCTCAACTCCGCGGTGGCGGCCCAGATCGATGGCGGCTCGAAGCGGTTCTTGGTGGAGGGGATGGCGATGTAGATGCAGGAGTTCACGAAGGAGACGGCCAGGCCGGCGCTCGTCTCGTTGCGTAGCTGCACCAGCCGCTCCATCAGGCTCGGGGAGAGAATGTAGCGGGCCTCCACCTGATCGGTGGAGTGGACCACGAAGAGCCGCTCGAACTCGGGGCTCTCCAGGCTCACCAGCTCGCCCGGCCGCCCATCGATCTTCCCGCCCAACTCCTGGAACCAGCGCCCGATCCCGCCGAGGGTGCTCTCGGCTGTATCCGGCAGCACGAAGGTCTGCCCGTGGAAATGCTTGTTGAAGTCGGCGACGAAGAAGATCCCCTTGAAGATCGTGTGCCAGGTGGTGCGGGTGCGGCCCTTGCTGTCGGTGGTCGTGGTCTTGTACTCGGCGTGGACCTCGGAGAAGCGGAAGGCCGTGGCGCCTACCGTGCCGACGAACAGATCCTCGCAGCTGTAGCGATCGATCCCCCTGCGGTAGATCCCGCTGGCGCGGAAGGTCTCGCGGTCGATGCCGGACGCGGCGTCGTAGCGGAGACTTGGGTCTACCAGGGCCACCAGCCGGCTGAGCACCTCGCCCTTGAAGTGGCGGCGATAGGCCTTGAGCGGGCCGCCGGTGATCAGGCCCCAGGCCACGAGGCTGAGCACTGTCCCGATGATGATGCCAAAGGTGCCGATCCAGCGCATTGAGACGAGCGCGAGCAGCACGAGCGGGATGATCGCGGCGATGGCGATCAGCACGCGGGTGCGGGTGCGCCGCCTGAGCTGCTCGAGTTCGGCGAGCAGCGGCTGGAGCTCTCCTCCGTAGAGCGAGGCGAGGCGCTGGGTCTGGTCGGTTGTGGTCATTGGCGTTGTTGGGTCGAAGTAGTCGCGGCGCTCCTGCTTCGGCCGTACGTTCCGAGCGATAGGCGCTGCGCTGGTTGTATAGTTCGGAAGTGGCTTGGGTGACGACCGACGACGGACCACGGCTGGGCAGGCTGCGGGCGATCATCAATCATCGGTCGTCCCATCCAGCAACTCACCTGTGGAAAGCTGTGCTAGCGCTGGAAGAGCTCGCGGACATTGACGTTGGCCCGCTCGGCGGCGGATGCCTCGAACAGCGGGCGGGGCGTGAAGCCCATCGGCCCGGCGAACAGGCTGCCGGGGATCATCTGGATGGCGTTGTTGTAGTCGGTGACGGCGGCGTTGTAGGCCCGGCGCGCCGCCGAGAGCTGCTCCTCAACCTCGTTCAGGCTGGCCTGAAGCTGGAGGAAATTCTGGTTCGCCTTCAGCTCGGGGTAGTTCTCGGCCGAGACGATCAGCCGGCCGAGGGCGTTGCCAAGCGCCTGCTCGTTCTCGACCCGCTGGGCCGGCGGCAGGTCGCCAGTAATGGCGCGCGTGCGCAGCTCCGTCAGCTCAGTGAGCAGCTCGCGCTCGTGGGTCATGTACTGCTCGACGGAGGCGACCAGGTTGGGGATCAGATCGTGGCGCTTTTTGAGCATCACATCGATACTGGCGTACGCCTGGTCCACGCGGTTGCGCCGGCCGATCAGCCCGTTGTAGACGGCGATCACAAAGATGACGACGGCGACGAGCAGGATGCCTACAAACAAGAATGTTCCCATTGTATCCTCTGTGCTGACGAGAAGGCGGCAACTCCGCTATGACTATAGCCTATACGTGGCACCGGGCCGCAAGGTTACGCCGGGGGACGACGCCATCGCCCTCCGGTACGGCCCTATCGACAGCACCACGCTGGGCAAGGATACTTTATGGCTTCGTAGAGACTTCCCGGCCCGTAGCGAGCTATTCCGCCACGGTTGCCAGATCGTTACGACGGGCGGCCGGCCTGCTTGCTAGGATGGGCTTGTGAAATAGGCAACAAGGAACGGCGAGCTACTATGACCGCCTGCCACCCATCGCGCCCCGCCCCTGTGAGCACCGGCGAGGTCGCCCTCGTCGGCCACCCGAACGTCGGCAAATCGGTGCTCTTCCAGCGCCTCACCGGGCGCTACGTCACCGTGGCGAACTATCCCGGCACCACGATCGAGCTGAGCCGAGGCCGTGCCCGCGCACTCCCCGGCGTGACGCTGCTGGACACGCCGGGCATCGTCAGCCTGCCGGCCCGCAGCGAGGATGAGCGGATCACGGCAGCCGTGCTGCTCGCTGGCCCGCTCCACGGGGTGGTGCAGGTGGGCGACACGAAGAGCCCGCGCCGCACCCTGAGCCTGGCTCTGCGCCTGGCGGAGCTCGGCCTCCCGCTGGTGCTGGTCTGGAACATGGCCGACGAGGCCGCGGCCCATGGCGTG
Source organism: Chloroflexaceae bacterium (assembly GCA_034429295.1). Classification (GTDB taxonomy): domain Bacteria; phylum Chloroflexota; class Chloroflexia; order Chloroflexales; family Chloroflexaceae; genus OHK40. The sequence continues at coordinate 371 of DAOUGF010000536.1, read as the reverse complement.
GAGGTGGATCTGAAGCGGCTGGGCGCGGCGTTGGGCGTGCCTGCGCTGAGTACTGTCGCCACCACTGGCCAGGGCATCGATGCGGTGGCCGAGGCCCTGCGGCGCCCGGCCCCTGCAGCCTTCACCCTCCGCTACCCGCCCGCCGTCGAGGCCGCGCTGGAGCGACTCGCGCCGCTGTTTACCGGCGCGCCCGTAGCCTCGCGGGGGCTGGCGCTGCTCTGGCTCAGCGGCGACCCAGCGGCGCAGGAGTGGGCGGCGAAGCGCGCCCCGGCCCAGCGAGCGGCGCTGGCGGAGCTGCAGGCGGAGCTCGCGGGCCAGGGACTCGCGGCGCAGATCGAGGCCACCCGCGCCGCCGCCGTCGAGCGCCTGGC
>DAOUGF010000535.1:0-4836 GCA_034429295.1 Chloroflexaceae bacterium | reverse complement strand
GCAGGCGTGCTCTGCTGGCCCGCCGCCTATCTCTGCCTCTCCATGGGTCAGCTCGGGATCATCCTCGCGCTGCTGGCCGTGCTCAGCTTTGTGCTGGCCGCGGCGCGGCCGGCCGCAGCGGGCGCGGCCCTCGCGACGGGTGCCGCCATCAAGCTCTATCCCGGTCTGCTTGGGCTCTACTATCTGCTTCGCGGGCCGCGCCGCCCGCTCTGGTGGGCCGCCGTTTGGGGCGCCGTGCTGCTCGCTGTGCCGCTGGTCATCAGCGGCCTCCCTCCCTACGAGAACTACCTGCGGAAGGTGCTTCTGGGCGATTTCTACCCCTACGCCGCCGAGTTCAACATCTCGCTCAACGGCCTCTGGAATCGCCTCTTCACCGCGAACGCCTACTTCAAGCCTATCGCCGATCTGCCCGCCCTCGCCAGCGCCCTCACCCTCGTGAGCGCCGTCGCCGTGCTCGTCCTTTGCCTCCAGACCGCCGGCGCCCGCGATCAGCTCGGCAACCTGATCGCCTTCGCCGCCTGGCTCTGCGCCATGCAGCTGCTCACCCCGCTCAACGGCTACTACAACCTCCCCGCCCTCATCTTCCCCTTCCTCGTCCTCTGCCGCTGCCTCGGCCGCTACCCCGCCCTCCTACCAACCCTTACCCTCGCCTTCGCCACCGCCCTGCTCTTCTTCCCCCCCGGCTGGAACCGCGGCCTTCCCTGGCTCGACCAGGCGCTCGCCCAAGGGCCCGGCCTCCTCTTCCTCGCCCCCTCCCTCTACGGCGCCCTCCTCTACCTCCTCCTGCTCCGCTATTTCGCCGCTCGTCACCAAAAAGTTTCATCTGAGTAGCAATTTTCTACAATCATATTGACAATTTCTTCGAGACGTGCTAATATTGCCACGTCGCTGATAAGAAATACCAATCTCGTAGCAGAAATATCCGGCAGCGACCAACGCGGCAGGAGGATCGCTATGCAGCACGAGCTTTACGTGCACGAGACGTTGGCCCGCATGGAGCGGGACCGGAGGCTGCGCACTGTTGCCCACGCCCTCGCCCTCGATGAGGGCCTGCGCCAGCGCACACTGCTCCGCGCCGCGGCCCGTATGGTCGGCAGCGCCTTGGTCGGCATCGGCGGGCGCCTGCTCACCTTCGGCGGGTCACGCGACGAGGCGAAGCCTCCAAGGGCCACGACGGCTGCCGCCGATCTCACCCGCTACACCACACCGCCCACCTACTCTCAGAACTAGGAGACGTCTATGCACCGCCTGATCACCCGCGACCCCGTTGGCGGCGGCGAGCTGATCGTTACCCGGCTGGAGGCCCCCGAGAGCGGCATCGTGATCGAGGGCCAGTTCAGCCTCGGCTGGATCGGCCGGCTCACCCCCGAGCAGCTCGATTTCGTCGAGCTGATGGTCAAGAACCGCGGCAACATCCAGAAGCTCGCCGCCGAGCTGGAGATCGCCTACAACACCGCTCGCGCCCGCCTCGATGAGATCGTCACCGCCCTCGGCGGCGCCCCCGAGAGCGACGGCCGCCCCGACCGGCGCCAGATTCTCGACCGCCTCGCCGCCAAGGAGATCAGCGTCGAGGAAGCCATGCGCATGCTGAAAGGGTAGCGTAGCAGATGTATAGCGAGCGCGACCGCATCCTGAAGATGGTCGAGGCCGGCCAGGTCTCAGCCAGCGAGGCCGCCCAGCTGCTCGATGCGCTCTCCGCCGAGCAGCGAGCCGCCGACCGGTCGCGCGGACGCCTTGTGCGCGTGCGCGTCACCGACATCCCGACCGGCCGCCAGAAGGCGAATGTGACCATCCCTGTCGGCCTCGTCAACGTGGGTCTGCGCCTCGGCGCCCGCCTCGCCCCTCAGCTCAGCGATACGGCCCTGGCCGAGCTGGTGCGCAGTATCGAGCGCGGCTCCACCGGCCGCCTGCTCGAATGGCAGGACCTGGAGGAGGGCGAGCGCGTCGAGCTCTTCGTGGAATGACCAAGGAGCAGAACAATGACTGATCAGCGTTTCCCCGCCGGCCCTGAGCCACGGGTGCGCCTCTCGCGCATCACCGGCGAGGTGCAGGTGGATGTTTGGGACGATGATGATATCCGCGTCCAAACCGATGGCCCCATCCGTGAGCTCTACCAGGAGGGCGACGAGCTGGTGATCGACGGCTGCGAAGACGATATCCAACTGCGCGTCCCCGCCCGCGTCGCGGTCCTCATCAACGGCTCCGAAGACGATGTGCGCGTCGAGGGCGTGCGCCGCGTGGAGATCGAGCGGGCCTCCGGCGATGTCTCCCTCGAGCATATCGCCGAGGAGGTCGTCGTCAGCAATATCTCCGGCGACCTGCGCATCGAACATGCGCCCGCCGTTCAAGGCCGCGGCCCCGTCAGCGGCGACGTGAGCCTCCAGGATGTCCTCCAAGCCAGCTTCACCAGCGTCCGCTCGGACCTCAGCGCCGAGAAGATCGAGACGCTCTCCGCTGAGACAGTGGACGGCGACCTCCACGTCGAGGGCCTCAGCGGGCGCCTCGGTGTCAGCAACATCGGCGGCGACCTGCACGTGGAGGATGCCAGCGGCGCTACCGTCGCCGTCGGCACCATCGGCGGCGACCTCGAGGTCGAGGGCGAGGTGCGCGACCTGCAGCTCGGCACGGTCGGCGGCGACCTCCAGGCCGAGAAGCCCTGCGACCGCGCCCACCTCGGCACCATCGGCGGCGACCTGAGCCTCCATCAGGTGCGCGAGCTCAAGGTCGGCACCGTCGGTAGCGACCTGCGCGTCCGCAGTGTGAGCGAGCGGATCGAGGCCGGCAACATCGGCGGCGATGCCGAGATCAAAAAACTCGAGGGCGAGATGGTCATCGGCCAGGTGGGCGGCGACCTGAGCCTCCACGCAGCGCTTCGCCCCGGCGTCAGGGGCAGGGCGCAGGTGGGCGGCGACGCCAGCATCAGCCTGGGCGAGACGCCGAACCTCACGCTCAACGCGCTGGTGAGCGGCGCCGTGCGCGGGGCCGACGCCGTGGGCAACGGCCGCAAGAATGTCAGCCTGCGCTACGGTGCCGGCGAGGCAGTGCTAGACCTCACCGTCGGCGGGGATCTGCGCATCGGCGGCGGCGGTCGCCCCGACAGCCGCAGCGCCAGCGCCAGCTTCGGCCCGGAGTTCGGTCGTGAGTGGGCGGAGTTCGGCCGCGAGATGGGCGAGCTGGGCCGCGAGCTCGGTCGCCTTGGCCGCGAGATCGCAGATGAGGTGACCGCTGCCCTGGCCGCTGAGGGCGTCGCCGGCGGCCGCAACTGGGCCGAGGCTTTCGCCCGTAAGTTCGACGCCAAGGCCCGCGCCATCCAGGAGAAGGTCGAGGAGCGCGCACGCCGCGCCGAGGAACGCGCCCGCCGCGCCGAGGAGCAGGCCCGCGTGCGGATCAAGATCAACGAGCGGGAGTGGCAGCTCGACCCCGAGCGGATCGAGCGGATCAAGGAGCAGGCCCGCCGCGCCGCCGCCGAAGGGCTCCAAGGCGCCATCGAGGCCGTCGAGCGCGCCCTCAGCCGCGTCGCTGTCCCCGTCGCGCCAAAGGCGCCAGGCGCGCCGAACGTCCCCACGCCGCCGACTCCTCCCACGCCGCCTGCCACCGGGCAGACGATCAAGATCGAGGTGCCCGAGCAGGCCGCGCCGCCCGCCCAGCACGACGACCCGCAGGAGCAGAGCGCTGCGCCGGAGCAGAGCGCCGCGCCGGAGCGCCCGATCAACGTGGAGCAGGAGCGCGAGACGATCCTGCGCATGATCGCCGAGGGCCGCATCTCCCCCGAGGAGGGCGACCTGCTCCTCGAGGCGCTGGGTAGCTAAGTTCATGCAGCATGCAGAATGGAGGAGCGCCAGCTCAAGCTCCTTCTGCATGCTGCAATCGCCACGCTAAGCTCCCCGCCGCGGCATTCCGCATTCCTCGGAAACTGAGCTGGCAGCATGCAGAATGGAGGAGCGCCAGCTCAAGCTCCTTCTGCATGCTGCAATCGCCACGCTAAGCTCCCTGCCGCGGCATTTTGCATTCTGCTTTCTGCATTCTTCCCCAGGAGGCTCCCGTGCAGCTCGCGCTTCGCCGCCCCGGCGGGATGCTGGCCTTTTCGGTGGTCTGGCTCGGCCAGGTGGTCTCGCTGTTGGGCACCGGCATGAGCTCACTCGCCCTTGGCCTCTGGGCCTGGCAGGAGACCGGGTCGGCCACGGCCCTCGCCATGATGACCTTCTTCGCCACAGCGCCAGCCCTGGTCTTCGGCCCGCTGGCCGGCGCGTTGGTGGATCGTTGGGACCGCCAGGCCGTCCTCGTGATGACCGACCTCGTCTCGGGGATAGGCTCGCTGGCCCTGTTCGCGCTCTACGGCGCCGGGCTGTTGGAGCTCTGGCATCTCTACGTGGTCGGCGCCGTCACCGCGGCGGCGCAATCGTTCCAGTGGCCGGCCTACTCGGCGGCGATCACGATGTTGGTGCCCAAGGAGCAGTACGGGCGCGCCAACGGCATGGTCGCTCTGGCCGAGCCGCTCGGCGCGATCGTGGCGCCGGCGCTCGCGGGCGCGCTCTTGGGCGTGATCGGCATCGCCGGCGTGCTGGCGATCGATCTCACCACCTTCCTCTTCGCCGTGGCTACGCTGCTGCTGGTGCGCGTGCCCCGCCCGCCGCGCAGCGCGGAGGGCGAGGCCGCCGCTCGCAACTCGCTCTGGGCCGACTCGCTCTTCGGCTTCCGCTACATCCTGGCCCGGCCCGGCCTCCTCGGCCTGCTGAGCGTCTTCCTCGGCTTCAACCTGATCAGCGCCTTCTCCTTCGGCCTCATGGCGCCCTACCTGCTCGCCCGCAGCGGCGGCGACGCCGCCGTGGTCGGTAC
>DAOUGF010000534.1:0-1754 GCA_034429295.1 Chloroflexaceae bacterium | reverse complement strand
GCCACCGTGGGCAGGCTGCCCACCTCCCCGGCAGGGCGCCAGCGCGGGAGGGCCCCGCTGAAACTATGGTAGGATGCTCTCAGCCGGCCCGCCACGTGGCGCCGGCGCGCCGCCGCCTTAGGGAAGCATCATGCCGCGAGTTCTGCTGTTGCACGCCTCCGTCGGCACCGGCCACAAGAGCGCCGCCGAGGCCCTCGCCACCGCCTTTCAGCGCCGCCAGCCCGGCGAGGTCCGGGTGGAGGATGTGCTTGACCATACATCGCTACTCTTCCGCGTGGCCTACGCCCGCTCCTACCTCCAGCTCACCGACCGCGCGCCGCTGGTCTGGGGTTACTTCTATACCCAGACGAACGCCGACCCGAACCTGGCCGAGTTCACCAACAATATCCGCAAGCTGGTCGAGGGCATCGGCACCAACGGCCTGAAGGATGTGCTCCGCTCCTTCCTGCCCGATGTGATCATCTGCACTCACTTCCTGCCGATGGAGTTGCTGGTGCGCTACAAGCGCAACGCCCAACTCCTCCAGCCGATCTACTGTGTGATCACCGACTTCGCCGCCCACACCTTCTGGACTTACACCGAGATCGATGGCTATTTCGTGGCCGATAACCAGACCCGCGACCAGCTGATCGCCCGCGGGGTAACCCCGGCCCAGATCACCGTCAGCGGCATCCCGGTGGCCCCCAGTATCGCGGAACCGAAGGATCGGGCCGAGGTGCGGCGCAAGCATGAACTCCCGGTCAGTGGGCGAGTCGTCACCCTCTTCGGCGGCGGCGTGGACGACAACCACGTGCGGGTGATCGTCCAGGGCCTGCGTCGCAGCTCGATCGAGGCGACCCTGCTGGTGGTCGCCGGCCGCAACCCGACCCTGGTGGAGAGCCTCGCCGATCTGGAATCGACCGAGCGCCTGCAGATCCGCGTCCACGGCTTTATCGATTATGTTGACGATCTGGTCGTGGCCAGCGATCTGGTGATCACTAAGGCGGGCGGGCTGATCGTGAGCGAGGTGCTGGCCCGCGGCGTGCCGCTGGTGGTGATCGACCCTATCCCGGGCCAGGAGGAGTGGAACGCCGACTTCGTGGTCAGCTCGGGCGCCGGCGTGCAGCTGCGCATGTGCGAGTCGGTGCCCGCCACCGTCGAGTGGCTGCTCGCCAGGCCCCACATGCTCGAAGAGATGGGGGCGGCAGCAAGGGCAGTGGGGCGCCCGCGGGCCGCCGCCGATATCGCTGAGAAAGTGATCGCCGACCTGAGCCGCCGGCAACTTTAGGGCAGTACACTGGCAGATCGCGGCGTGTGCCCGGCGCCAGCGACGATCTGCGGTGGCCGGGAAGGCTGTCTGTTGCAGCTACCGCGGCGCTCTGCGAGCTCACAAGCAGGGAAGAGGCATATGTCCCAGCAGCAGGTGGATGTGCTCTTCGCGATCTCCGACACCGGCGGGGGCCACCGCAGCGCGGCAGTGGCCCTGAGCGCCGCCTTGGATCAGGCTAGCGGTGGCGAGTTGAGCTGGGCCATCGAGGACATCCTGCGCCTCACCGACTTCCCAGGTGTGCGCGGTGCCCCTGAGCTCTACGATAAGCTCTCCACCCGCTGGCTCAGGCTCTACGATCTCACTTTCCAGCTCACCAATACCACCCGCACCGTGGATCTGCTCTCGCGCCTGGTCTTCCTCACCGCCCGGCGCAACCTGATCCGCCTGCTGATCGAACGCCGCCCGCGCCTCGTCGTCGCCACCCATCCATTGGTGCATCGGCTCC
>DAOUGF010000533.1:0-1730 GCA_034429295.1 Chloroflexaceae bacterium | reverse complement strand
AGCAGGCGGCGCCCGCCGAGCAGTCCGGCCAGCACCAGCGGGACGGCGAACATTACCGGCACCGAGGGCTGGGAGATCCCCAGGACAAAGGTTGCCATCGAGTGGGCCAGCAGGAGCCCGCTGACCGCGACGAGCACCGAGCGCCCGAAGCGCCCGCGTCGCAGGATGATCAGGGCGACCAGCGGCGTGAGCGAGAGCAAAGCCGACGCCACCAGGTTGAGCCCCAGAGCCACTAAGAAGAGCGGCTGCTCCTCGGAGGGCGGCATGGACATCGCGGCCTGCGGCACGAGGAAAAATGACAGTATGATCCCGATCTGGGCGAGTCCCACAAGGGCAAACCAGACGATCAGCAGGATCTGGAAGATGACGGCCTGGCGTTGATCGGCCGTATCGCGCAACGAGACATTGGTCAGCCAGTTGGAAAGCCGCTTGAGCATGGTATTCTCGTAATTATCAGGCGCACAGGAGCTATGTACAGGGTATGAGCGGCGTACCATCGGCTCTGGAGATGGATTGGGCTGGCCGCTGTCGCAGAGGCGTCGGCGCGCTCCAACCAAGCGCTGGAGCAATACGGCCCGTGTCACGCTCACAATACCACTATAAAAAATAGCGAACAAGAGAGTAACCCATGCCCAAACCTCGGAGGTTTGTCCAGCTTGCCACTGCCCCTCTCCGGATGAGGCACTGGTCGCAGCCCCAGCGCGGTAGCACGAGGCTGACCCACGTGTAAGGGTTGCTTTTAGGCGCTCTGCGAGATGGCCTCAGGCGCAGCGGCGGGCCGGTTCTTGAGGCCGAGGGCGAGCAGCACCAGCACTGCCATCACGCCGCCGCTCACAACATAGGCCAGGCTATAGCCCGCCAGCCCGCCACCGGCCGAGGCGGCCACCGCGCCGACGAGCGCCCCGCTCAGCAACTGGCCCACCCCCGTGAAGACCGTTACTGCGCCCTGGGCTGCCGCGCGGTCGTCGGGTGGTGCCTCGGTGAGCATAATGTAGCGGATTGGCGCCCCGAGCAGGCAGGAGAGCCCGAGGGCGATCAGCACGCACGCCGTGTAGAAGCTCCAGAGGGCTGCACCCAGGGCACCGAGCAAGAATAGCCCGGCTGCGGCCAGTATCGTCCCGCCGATCACCACCGTGCGTGCGCCAACCTTATCCAGCAGGCGCCCGGCCAGCGGAGAGCCGACGGCGATGGCGAGCACCACCGGCAGGATCATGTAGCTGGCGGCGCTCTCGCTCACCCCGAAGGCGGCGACGGCGAAGCTCGGCAGAAAGACGATCACGCCCTCGCCGAGCCCGGCGCCAGCGGTGAGCGCGTTCGCCAGCCCAAGCTGGCGTGTGCCGATCAGGCTGGGGCGCAGCAGCGGGTCGGCGGCGCGTCGCTCGGCCCAGAGGAATGCCGGCGTCGCGAGCACGGCGACAGCCAGGAAGGGCCAGACCTGGAGCGAGAGCAGGCTGGCGCCAAGCTGCGACGCGTCCAGGTTGCTCGTGCCCAGGGTAAGTCCGCCGAGCAACAGGCCGAGCAGCAGCAGGCCTGGCAGGTCAAAGGGGCGCCACTGAGCGGCCCGCGTGTCGGGCAGGGCCAGCCAGCCCAGCAGCATCACCAGGGCGGCCACGGGCAGGTTCACGAGGAAGATCCAGCGCCAGCCGATCTGGAGCAGCAAGGCGCCCAGAATCGGCCCGATGATAAAGGCCAGGCCGAAGACGGCGCCGATCATACCCAGGGCGAAGCCC
>DAOUGF010000532.1:0-2328 GCA_034429295.1 Chloroflexaceae bacterium | reverse complement strand
GCGAGGGCTGTGACCGCAGCTTCTGCTGGGAAGCGTTCAGGCCTAAGCGCGGATGGCGACCACCTCGAGATACTCGCTGGGGATCGTCAGAGTATCGCTCCCGCCCTGGTTGAAGCGGCCCATCAGCTCGGTCAGGTCGTTGGCGAGGGCAGTCTGGCCGGCCTCGTCCAAGGCTGCGAAGGCCTTCAGCATTGGGCCGTAGTAGGTGCGGAAGACCTCAAGGAAGTGCCCGGCCGAGCGGTAGCGGAACACGAAGTGCCGCCTGGTGAGCCGCAGCTCGGCGACGCCCGCGCCGAACAGCTCACGCAGCCGCTGCTCGGTGCCCCAAAGCGCCGGCGAGTTGAGCCCGGCCGGGGGCGGGACATGCTTGCCGATCGTGCGGAAGACCTGGCCGATGAAGCCCTCCGGCGTCCAGTTCGCCAGGCCGATCCTGCCGCCCGGCCGGCAGACCCGCAGCAACTCGCTGGCCGCCTGCGCCTGGTTCGGCGTGAACATCACTCCGAAGACCGAGAGCACCACGTCGAACGAGCCGTCGTCAAACGGCAGCGCCTCGGCGTCGGCCTCCTGGAAGCGCACCGGCAGGCGCTCGGCGGCGGCCCGCTCCCGGCCGCGCGCCAGCAGCGCCGGCACATAGTCGCTCGAGGTCACCTCGGCCCAGCGCCGGGCCGCCGCCAGCGTGGCGTTGCCGTTGCCGGCCGCCACATCCAGCACCTGCTCGCCGGCCCGCAGATCAACCGCCTCGCACAGCAGCTCGCCCGTGAGCGAGAGCGTCGTGCCGATCACCCCGTAATCCCCCGACGCCCAGGTGGCCTGCTGGCGAGACTTCACGGCCGCGAGATCGATAGCGGGAGCAGTTGCGCTCGTCATGGTTATGGTCCTTTCCTATGGATGCGTTTCCTCGAAACAGAAGGCTGTGCCACGATTGTTGCGTGGCCGGTTGGCTCGTCCCAGGGAGGGCGGCCCGTCACGGCTGCCCTTACTGCGAACCATCGGCTTGGGCGCGGGCGACCACGCGCTGGCCCACCTGCCGCTCCACCTGGCCTCGGCGGGTAGAGGGCTGATGGTTTCGTGCGCGGTCCTTCGGTCCAGATCCGCTTTCGGCGGACCTGGGACTAAAGATAGGGCGGGGGTCTCAAGAAAGTCTGAAAAGCGGCTGCTATACTGAACCGCGCCCTCCGCCGAGGGCACCGGGCCGGCGCACAGCGGGGAGAGCCATGGGGCGCATCACAATTCGGCTGCTCGGCCCATTCGAGGCGACGATCGACGGCGCGCCGGTAACCGGCTTCTCCTACGCGAAGGTGCGGGCACTGCTTGCCTACCTGGCCGTGGAGCGGCGTACACCCCACGCCCGCGCGGCGCTCGCGACGCTGCTCTGGCCGGATCAGCCCGAGCCGGCGGCCCGGGCCAGCCTGAGCCAGGCCCTCACAACTCTGCGCAACGCCTTCGGCGATAAGCAGGCCGCCGAGCCGCTGCTGCTCGCGGACTCCCAGTATGTCCAGCTCAACCCCCAGGTCGCTGTGGAGGTGGATGTCGCCAGCTTTCTGGCGGCGCTGACCGAGGCGGAGGCCCACAACCACCGGAGCTGGCGCACCTGCGCGATCTGCGCCGAGCGGCTGGCCCAGGCACTTGACCTGTACCGGGGCAACTTCCTCGCCGAGCTTGCGATCCCCGACAGCGCCCCGTTCGAGGAGTGGGTCGCGCTGCAGCGCGAGCACCTGCTCCAGCGGGCATTGAGTGGGCTTAGCCGGCTGGCTGAGCGGGCGCGCTGGCGCGGCGCCTACGGCGAGGCGCTGGACTACGCCCGGCGGCTGGTCGCCCTCGACCCGTGGCTGGAAGTGAGTCAGCGCACGCTGATGCAGCTGCTGGCGCTGAACGGCGAGAGGGCGGCGGCGCTGGCCCAATTCAGGCAGCTTGAGAGCATGCTGGCGCAGGAGCTCGGGGCCGAGCCCGAGGAGGCTACCAGCGCCCTTGCCGAGCAGATCCGGCGCGGCGAGATGGCAGCCCTGCAGCCGCCTCCTCCTCCCTTTGTCGTGCCCCTGCCCCCAACGCCCCTCGTCGGGCGCGGCGACGAATTGCAAGCGATCTGCGGCCATCTCAGGGAGGGCGGCGGGCGCGCCCTCACGCTCACAGGCCCGGGCGGCATCGGCAAGACCCGCCTGGCGATCGAGGCCGCCCACGCGCTGCGCCACGATTTTGAGGACGGCATCTATGTGGTTGAGCTGGCCGCGCTGAGCGATGCCGCTCTGGTGGTTGACGCTATCGCCCGGGCGCTCGGCGTTAAGGAGCGCCGGCAGCAGCCGCTCAGCGAGACCTTGCGCGAGCAACTGC
>DAOUGF010000531.1:0-1676 GCA_034429295.1 Chloroflexaceae bacterium | reverse complement strand
AGTGGCGCGAAGCGCTTGCGCCCCGCCGGGCGCCCCTACCCTCCTTCCCGCTCCTGGATGCGCCGCTGCTGATCAACGATCACTTGGGCGACGCGGATATTCGCCGCGTCGATCATCTTCCCGTCCAGGCTCACGGCACCCCGCCCTTGGGCCACAGCCGCGGCGTAGGCCCGCAGCACCGCCTCCGCCCAAGCCACCTCCGCGGCGGGCGGCGAGAAGACCCGGTTCACGATCTCCAGCTGGGCCGGGTGGATACACTGCTTGCCGTCGAAGCCCATAGCGCGGGCAACCCGGCTCGCCCGCTCGAGCTCGGCGGGCGCCTTGAGCCCGGCGAAGGGCCCGTCGAGGCAGCGCAGGCCGTTGGCGCGGGCCGCCGCCACGATCGTATGCATCACGGCGTGCCAGCGATGCCCGGGGTAGAGCTCATCCTGCTCGTCCCGCTCGCCGATGCTCGCCAGGGGCGCCCGCAGCTCCGCCGCGTAGTCGCCGGGGCCGTAGATCAGCGTCTCCAGGCGCGGCGACGCTGCCGCGATCTCCCGGGCGTAGAGGAAGCCCCGCGCCGTCTCGATCTGCGCCTCGATGCCGACCCGCCGCGCCCGCCCGCGCGCCAGCTCGATCTGCGTCAGCAGCCGGTCAACGAAGGCCAGATCCTCCGGCCCGCCCACCTTCGGCACCATAACGAGATCGATCCGGTCGCCAGCAGGCTCCAGCACGTCGATCAGGTCGCGGTAGGCGAAGGCCGTATCCAGGGCGTTGATGCGGTAGATCCGCAGCCGCGGCCCGAAGTCAAGCTCGCGGAAGGCGCGAACTACGTTGGCCCGCGCGGCCTCCTTCTCGGCAGGCGCCACCGCATCTTCGAGGTCGATACAGACGGCGTCGGCGGCGCTGCGGGCTGCCTTCACGATCATCGGCCAGCGCGAAGCCGGCACAAAAAGCATGCTCCGCTCGAGCCGCCCTGCCGCGCCCCCATGCCCAGGATATTCGCTCATGGCAGCTCACAATCTGAAGAAGTCCACCACCGAGCTGCGCTCCTCCTCGCTGGGCATAATCTCGACGAAGGTGATGCGATGCCAGGGGTAGATCACCGCCTGCACCCCGGAGGCGAGATACGGCACGGGCTTGCCGTCCCGCTTGCGCATATTCGTCACCCGCAGAAAGGCGTCGCCCGGCTGGGGCTCCTGGTCGATCTCCGCCAGCAAGGGATCTTCGCCAGTAAGATGAAGGATCACGGTCTTGGCCACGGTGTGCTCCTGAAAGCGCCGGATATCGGGATGGAAGGCCTGCGGTATCCAGCGCACTACTCGATCTCAAAACGTAAGATCAGGGTCCCGAACCTCAGCTCATCGCCATGGCGCAGAGGCGTGGCCGTCTGCGGCGGCAGGCGCTGCCCATTGACGAAGGTGCCATTAGCGCTGGCGAGATCTTCAATGGCGAAGCCGGCGCCCATCGGCGAGATGATGGCGTGACGGCGGGAGACCCCGGCGTCGTAGCCGCCGTCGAGCCCGAGGTCCACATCGGGGTAGATGCCTCGCTGGTTATCCTTGCGGCCCACGAGCAGATCGTCGCTGGCATCGAGGGTGATGCGGCGCCCGCTATTGATCACCACCAGGCTGATAGTCGGCGAGGAACTGGGGCTGGGCGGGCTCGCCGGCACAACAGTCGGCTCGCTGGTGAAC
>DAOUGF010000530.1:0-12227 GCA_034429295.1 Chloroflexaceae bacterium | reverse complement strand
ATGGAGCCTGCCGGGGACGAGCCGCTCGAATACACACGGCAGCGCGAGCTTATCCTGCAGCGGGAAGCGCATTTAGCGTTCGCTCTCCACCGGCTCCAGCTCGGCGAGGGCGCGCTGGGTACGGAGGCTGTTGATCGCCTCGACGAACTCACGGCTGCGGGCAGGGCTGAGGATCAGCGGCGGGCGCCCCCCCCGTGCCACCGCCACAAGCCGCGTCCGGTCGGTGGCGAGGAAGAACACTTCGCCGTAGGGCGCAAGCCGGAACGGCCCCTGGTAGCCGAACACTCCGGCGTTGAAGGCGAAGCGCAGCCCGCGCTGCGGCACATCGGCCAGGTTCGAGGCCGCCGACACCCCGCTGATCTGCTCCAGCGGCATCCGCAGCGGCCGCAGCAGGCGGCGATGCACCACCAACTGGTTGGCGTTCAGCTCGTAGAGGCGCGGCTGCGCGGCGAAGGTGAGCAGCAGAAAGAGCGCCACGGCCAGCGCCAGGGCCACCGGGATCAGCAGCCCATCCCAGCGCAGATTCGCCAGGTAGGCGAAGAGGACCGGCAACATCAGCAGGCCACCCATATAGGCGAGCCCGTTGGTGATACGGCGGGCGTAAGCGTCGAGCGGCGCAACCTCGAAGGGCGCCGGCGACGGTGTGTTAGCTGTCGGTTGACGTTCCACATGAGCATTATATACTGGCTCTCGTAGCAGTGGCAGACTATACTGGCAGGGTATGACGTACCGTTACTGCACGAGCGACGGGAGCTGCCACGGCGAGGAAAGCCTCCGGGGAAGCTGTGAGATCGGCTTGTTTGCAGAATATTTCGTGGCACTCATACGAGCTCTTGTAGAGGCCGCGAGCGCTGCTGGCCCCAGACGAGGCCCACAGCGCTCGCTGGCCGGCGCACATCGCTAACAACATCGTCATAGCCTTGGTGGGCCGCTGTGAGAAACGTTTCAGAGCTACCGTTTAGCATAGTAATGTGCCGCCCCGCGAGCGGGCGGCGCTGAAGTTTCGCAAGGAGCCCCCTCGTATGCGCGCTCTCCCACCGACGGCACGGTACTACCTCGTCGGCCTCTGGTCCGCGGCGCTGATCGTGGGCACTGGCTCCCTTGTCGTCCTCTGGCAGACCCCCACTCTCCCCGGGTTCCTCGCCGCGCTCATCTTCCTGGTGATGCTCACCATCGCCGACCTCACGGCCTACGAGATGGACAACGGCCGTCTGGTCTCGATCGCCGTGGCCGTGCTCATCGGCGCGCTCACCTCGCTCAGCTGGCCCATGCTCCTGGCGGTGATCGTCGTCGGCACCATCCTCGGCGCGATGTCCCGCGATCTCGACTGGTGGCAGATCGTCTCCACGATCGCGGTGCGTTGGCTCGCCGCCGCCGCCGGCGTTGCCCTCACCGCCCTCCACAAGGACGGCTGGCTGATCGAGCCGGGCGTGGGCAGCCTCCCTTACACCAGCATCCTCTCGCTGGCCATTCTGGTGCTCACCGGGGGCGTCTTCTATCTGATCGAGCGCGGCGCCGTGGCCGGGCTGCTGCGTCTCACCGAGGGCACGCCGCTGAGCGAGGGCCTGCGCCCGCGCCCCCAGGAGCTCACCTGGTACACGCTGCTCCTGGCGCCCCTCGGCGGCCTGCTCGCCCTGCTCTGGCAGGTGCGCGGCATGTCGGTGCTGCTCGGCCTCGTGCCGATGGTGGTGCTCCACGCAGCTCTGCGCAGTCAGAGCGAGGTGATCCGGGTGAGCCGCGAGGTTCAGAAGTTCGCCGCCGACTCCTCGGCCCTCACCAGCAAGCTCGAGCGCCTGCAGAGCCTGATGATCGCCGTGATTACCAGCCGCGATATGTCCACGATGCTCCAGATCCTAGTGGACAGGCTCGCCGAGTTGATGGGCGCCTCAAACGGCTGGGTGGTGCTCCTCGACGACCAGCAGACGCCCCAGATGGTCGCCTCGCATAACCTGCCCGTGGCGAGCGACGGCCCCGGCCCCCACACGGTGCCGCTCCCGAAGAGCTACGACGCCGTGCTCAGCCGCCAGCGGGTGATGATGTTCACCGATCAGCACATCCAGACGCTGGCGCCGCTCCCTGAGCTCACCCAGGGCATCTTCTGGAACTCGCTGATCTGCATCCCGCTGGTGGACGAGAAGCGGGTGATGGGTGCGATCTGCCTCACCTTCGCCGAGATCCGCGGCCTGAACGAGGACGAGCAACGGGTGCTGATGGCCTTCGCCACCCAGGCCGCCACCGTGATCGCTAACGCCCGCCTCTTCCGCAGGCTCCAGGAATCCCAGGCCGAGCTCATCCAGTCCTCCAAGCTCGCCGCCGTCGGTACCTTTGCCGCCGGCATCGCCCACGAGTTCAACAACCTGCTCGCCGGCATGCTCGGCTACGCCCAGCTCGGCCTAGCCACCGACGACATCGAGACGAAGAACGAGTCGCTGAAGGTGGTGGTGGACACCTCGCGCCGCGGCAAGAGCATCACCGGCAGCCTGCTCACCTTCGCCCGCCGCCAGGAGCCGCGCCGCGAGCTCGCCGACCTCTACGAGGCAGTGCAGGGCACGCTCACCTTGATGGAGCTAGAGCTGCGCAAGCATTCCATTCAGGTTGTGCGCGACATCAACCCTGTGCCGATGACGATCTGCGACGCCGGCCAGCTCTCGCAGGTTTTCCTCAACCTGCTCACGAACGCCCGCGACGCCATGAAGCCCAACGGCGGCACTCTCACCGTCTCGCTCACCAGCGACGAGCAGACGATCGTGCTCTCCGTGAGCGACACGGGCTCCGGCATCCCCGAGCAGATCCGCGACAAGATCTTCGAGCCCTTCTTCACCACCAAGGGCGCCCTCGGCGGCAGCGCCACGCCCGGCACCGGCCTTGGCCTCTCGGTGAGCTACGGTATTGTCAAGAGCCACGGCGGCGAGTTCCAGGTGGAGAGCGAGCCCGGCAAGGGCACCACGATGACCGTACGCCTGCCGGTTGTGGAGACCCAGGAGGCCGCCGCTGCGATCGCCGAGGCCGAGCGCGAACCCGCCGAGCTGCCGAACCTGCGCATCCTGCTCGCCGACGATGACCCCGCGATCGGCCGCTCGCTCAGGCGGCTGCTGGAGCAGATCGGCCACAGCGTCGAGGTTCGCACCGACGGCCAGGCCGCGCTTGAGGCCTACAAGAATGGCGAGTTCGACTTTGTGCTCAGCGATCTGGCGATGCCAGGGATGGGCGGGCTCGACCTGCTGCGGGAGCTGCGGGCCTACGACCCCGAGGTTCGCGTGCTGATCCTCACCGGCCAGACGGCGAGCGGCCAGCTGCAGGAGGCCATGCGGCTCGGCGCCGCCGATGTGCTGCGCAAGCCCTTCGAACTGGAGGAGGTGCTGCGGGCCATGCGCAGCGCCTACCATCGCAGCCGCCCCGCCCTGGCGCGGTAGGGGCCCTCAGCGCAGAAGGCAGGGAGCCGGGCAGTCGCCCACGAGCCCTCTGTGCCCTACGAAAGCTCAGGCATCTCGATCGGATCCTCGCGCGGCTCGCAGACCCCGCAGAAGAGCGCCCGCGCGGTAACGATCGCCTTCTGCGCACCCCTCTGGCCGGCGTAGAGCGCCACGATATGGGGCAACTCCTCGGCGTGATCCTTGCATACCGCCCGCCCGCAGAAGGCGCAGACGCCGTGGGCGGGCCGCTCGCAATGCCAGCAGTTCATAGAGGCTCCTTGGGCCCTCCCTCGGCGACCGGCGCATCACGGCGCCGGCCGTAGAGCAGCGCCGCGCCTGCGGCCACAAGCTCGCCAAGGGTGAGGGCCAGCCGATACACAAGGCTGCCGACGATGGCCGCGGGCAGCGGGTAGACCTGCGCCAGCATGGCGGTGAGAGCGGCTTCGCGCACACCGAGACCGCTCGGCGTGAGAAAGCTCAGGTAACCCGCCGCCCACGCCGCCGCCGCCGCGCCTATCACGAAGGCCAGCTGGCCGAGCTCCGTCGGCGCCAGGGCGGCAATGATCACCCAGAGGGCCAGCCCCCCGGCCAGGTTGGCCAGGATATAGGCCACGAGGACGCGCATCAGCTCGCCGTAGCTGTAGGGCCAGGCCAACTCGGGGCGACGTAGGCGCGCCGCAGCCGCGGCCAGCAGCGCGCCGAGCACGCGCGGATGGAGCAGGGCGAGCCCCACGGGCACGAACAGCAGCAACCAGACCTCGGGGCCCGCGGCGCCGCGCCAGAAGGGCAGGCTGAGCGCGAAGAGCGCCAGGGCGCCGAGCAGCGTGAGCAGTTGCTCCACCGTGGCGCTGGTCGCCACCTGAGTGCGGCTGACGCCGAGGCTGCCCGCGAGCGCAACCCGCCCCACGATATGCCAGATGTTGCCGGGCAGGTAGCGACTGAGCATGGTGCCCGTCCAGATCCGCACGCCGTCGGCGAGGGCAACCTGCCGCGCCGCGCCGCCCGTCGTGCGCAGCAGCAGCGTCCAGCTCAGGGCCAAGCCCGCGAAGTAGAGGGCGCCCCAGCCCACGGCGGCCGCGAACGGCAGCGGCGCCAGCCGCCACTCGTAGGCCCGCAGCGCATCAAGCTGGCCCCACAGGAACCAGCCCCAGGCGCCGAGCACCAGCAGCACCACTGCGGCCCGCAACCAGGGGGAGCGCAGGCCGACGCCTCGTCGCGGCACAGCAGCAGTTACAACGCCGGTTCGTCCTTGGCTCTTCAAGTGTCCACCCGACAGAGAGCCAGCGTCCATGGAAAGCTGCGCCGCGCTGCGACGATAGAGGCGTATGGCGCCACGAAGCGCAGGAATCCCCAGTACGACCAGTGGTTCACGTGGCCCGGGTCGTTGCCCCAGGCCCGCAGGTTCTTGCCCCGCAGGAAGTTCGCCCCGCGGAAGAATGGCTCGTCGGGCACGCTCAGCAGCAGCCAGCGAGCGCTCACCCGGCGTAGCTCCCGCAGGCCGAGGGACGGCTCGTCGAGATGCTCCAGCACCTCCATGCAGACCACCAGATCGAAGCTGGCGGTGGGGAACGGCAGCGCGTACAGATCGCCTGCAGCGAAACGGCAGCTGGGGTTGAGCTCGCGAGCTAAGCGCACCGCGCCGGCGCTGCCATCGAGCCCCACAACCGCGGCCCCTGTAGGGCCGAGCACGGCTCGCATGGCGAAACCCTCACCGCAGCCGGCGTCGAGGATGCGACGGGGTGCCGGCGTGACCATCGCGAGCAGCAGGCGCGCCGTCTCGTGGAAGCGCTCGAGCAGCAGGCGCTGGAGCGGATTCCGGCTGGTGTGTTTGCGCAGGTTCGAGCTACTGTAGGCGCCCGGCGTGGACAACTCAGCGGCCATGGCACCCCCACTGGCTCTGGGGGGCCTCGAGCACCTGCCGGATCGCGTACTCATCGCCCGGCTGGTAGCTGTTGGCCCGCAACATTTCGCCCACCAGGCCTGTGGAGATGAACTGCAGCCCGGTGATCAGCAGGAGCACGCCGAGGGTGAGCAAGGGCCTGTCGCCGATCGGCCGCTGGCCCTGGAGCCAGAGCAGCGTCAAGTAGGCGCAGATCAGGCCGCCAGCGAGGAAGAGGAGCGTACCGATGGCGCCGAAGAGCCGCAGCGGCCGCCGCAGATAGGTCGTGAGGAACAGCACCTGGATGAAGTCGAGGAAGCCGCGCCCCAAACGCCGCACGCCAAACTTGCTCTTGCCGAAACGGCGCGGCTGATGCTCCACCGGCACCTCGGTAACGCGGAAGCCCTGCTGGCTCGCCAGCACTGGGATGAAGCGGTGCAGCTCGCCGTAGAGCCGCAGCTCGCGGGCGAGCTCGCTGGTGTAGGCCTTGAAACCGCAGTTGAAGTCGTGGAGCCGCACACCGGTGATGGCCGCGACAACACCGTTGAACACCCGCGAGGGTAGCGTCTTGGAGAGCGGATCGTTACGCTTAAGGCGCCAGGCCGAAGCCAGGTCGTAGCCGGCGTCGAGCTGCTCCAGCAGGCGAAACATGTCGCCCGGATCTTCCTGCATGTCGGCGTCGATGGTGACCACCCGTGCGCCGCGGGCCAACCGGAAACCCGCCTGCAGGGCCGCCGTCTTGCCGTAGTTGCGGCGGAACTGCACCACCCGCAGGCGCGGATCGGCCCGCTGCAGGGCGCTCGCCACCTGGAAGCTCCCATCGCTGCTGCCGTCGTCCACGAGCAGCACCTCGTAGCTCGAGCGGTAGGGCTCGGGTCCGGCGGCCAGCACCTCGGCGATGCGCCCGCAGATCAGCGGCAGACTCTCGTGCTCGTTGTAGACCGGAATGACCAGGGAGAGCGCAAGCTCCCTGGCCGTCCCCGGCGGCGCCGTCACGGCGGCGCGCTCCGTGGCTGTCATGGGCTTAATATCCTTCGGGCGCCGTAGCTCCAGGGCGCCCGGCCCGATTATACCCGACAGCGCCTCGCTCCGCGCCGCCTATGAGAGCTCCGCCTTCTGCGCGTGCACCTCAACAGGGGCTTGGGCTGGCTCAGCAGCCAGCGCCGGAGCATTGCGCCGCCGGGTGAGGGCGAAGACGACGCCACCCAGGAGGCCGGTGCCGTTGCGCAAGGCGTGGAGGAAGACAGAGAGACTCAGCGTTTGGGCGGCTGTGAGCCCGAAGCCGCCGAGCAGCAGCAGCAGGGCGTTATCCTGCAGGCCAAGCCCATTGATCGCGATCGGCAGGGCCGTGATCGCCACCGCGATCGGCACGGTGGCGAAGTAGGCGATAGGCCCCAACTCAAGCCCGAAGCCCAGCCCAGCGCAGTAGACCGAGAGGCAGATCGCGAACTGTCGCAGCACGGAGATCGCGGCGGCGCGGGCGAGCAGATCCCGCCGGCCGGCCATCAGCACCAGCGCCCCGTGGATCTTGAGCACTGGCGGCCCGACCCAACGCCACACAAAGCCGGGCGCCAGCTGCGCGGCCAGCTCGATCAGCGGCCGGGAGAACATCGCGATCGCGCCGATAGTGAACACGAGTAGCGCCAGGCCAAGGGAGATCAGCAGGGGCGCGTTGCTCCAGACGCTCGGCAGCAGCAGCACGGCCACAAGGCCAACCCCGATCGTCACGGCCAGGCCCACGACGCGGTCCATCAGCACTGAGGCGACTGCCGCCTCGCGCTGCTCGAGGTCAGGAGCAACCAGAACCATCTTCATCACGTCGCCGCCCACCGAGGAGGGCAGGAACATGTTAAAGAAGGCGCCGGAGAGGACCAGCCGCAGCAGACGCATCAGAGGGATGCGGAAGCCAAGCCCAAGGAGCAGCTGCTGCCAGCGCCACGAAGCGCAGACGATCGAGAACAGGTTCACGCACACGCCGATGAGCAGCCAGAGGGGGTTGGCAGCGGCGATGACGCCGACCACGCTCCCCAGGTCAACCTGGGTCGTCAGCCAGGCGAGCATGGCGGCGGTGAGCACGAAGCGTAGCCCGTAGATAAGCGCTGATTTCATTCTTGCACCTCGATCGTGGCGACGGCCACAGGGGCGCTCCCCTGGAACAGGCTGCGCTCGTCGGTCGCGTAGGCCTCGGGATGGGCAGGATCGTACCAGGCCACCAGCCAAGCGTAGGTGCCGGGGGACAGATCCGCCGGCAACTCGATCTCGAAGCTCTCGCGAACAACCTCGCCTTGGCGCCACTCGGCGGTTGGCATGAGCGCGAAGGTTGGCAGGTGGACCATCCGCGCGCCGGCGACACCATCGAGGCTGCTCACCGGCAGCAAGCTGCGGTCGACCGGCAGCTCGCCCGTGCTCGTCCAAGTGAAACTCGCGCGGAAGCGCCGGCCGGCGAGGGGGGTAATCTCGGCGCCGAGGAGCCGGATGGGGCCGAAATAGGCCGTCTGGGCGGGCAAGTCGCTCGCAGGCACGACGGCGACCTCCTGGCGCAGCGGCTCGCTCGTGGGGGCGCCGCGCTCGAAGCGCAGCAGGCCGTCGCGGGCAGCTGTCAGTGCGAAGGCCGGGTCGCGGAGGATCGCGCCAATCTCGTGGCGCTCATAGTCGGCGCCGCCGAGCACCTGCCCGTCGGCAACTACGCGCCAGTCGAAGAGCGCGTCGGCGAGCAGATACTCGACCTGAGGGAGGATGCGCGGCAAGCGTTCGCCGCCGGGATCGTCGGGATAGCGCACGATAAAGAGCGTGTCGCGATCGATCAGGCGCGGGGCCAGGAACATCGAGGCGGCGGCCGGGACGCCGGCCGGTGGAGCATGCTCAGCCAGGAAGCGATCCTTCACCGCGTCGCGGGCGGTGACGCCGTACGTTGACGGGTCGAGGCCGCCGCCAGGGCCTGGGAGCCAGAAGGTTGGATTGAGTGGCTGGTCCACCAGAAGGGCACTGATCAGGGCAACGAGCACGGTTGTGAAGACCAGGTCGGGCTTCCAGCGGCGCACCTTGGCGCCGGCCGGAGCAGCCGCGGCGCGGGCGCGCATACGTGCGGCGCCGTCGATCACGGCCATCACGACGAAGGGCGTCACGGTGGCGTAGTGGTGCGACGAGTAGTGGTAACCGGAGCCAGGGCCTGTGCTGATCAGCGCGGCGGCGGCCAGGGGCAGGGCGGGCAGCAACCAGCGCCAGCCGCGCCAGGCCACGAGCAAGGCTGGGCCGAAGATGACCAGGGCGTTCATCAGCCTTGGCGCAGCCGTGGCCGCGAGCGTCTCCAGGCGGCCGAAGTAGTGGTTCGTGTAGGCTGCCGCTGCCGAGGTGATGGTGGGCGGCGCGAAGTGCTCGCGCACGACGAAGAAGATCAGGGCGCCATAAAGCACGGCGGCCAAGCCGGTGAGAAGGCCAGCGCGCTTGGCGCCGCCCCAGAGCACGAGGTAGGCGCCGATGCCGGCCACGGGCGCAACGATGTAGAGCTTGCAGAGCAGCGCGAGCCCGATCCAGGCGGCGAAAGAGCGCCACGCGCGGCGGTCGGCGGCGTCGATGGCGAACATCAGCAGCGGCATGGCCAGCGTGTCGCCGTGGAAGTCGAAGAGCACCGCCGTGAGAGTCACCGGGTAGAGCAGGTAGATCAGGGCAGCGCAGCGGGCGGCCAGGGTACTGTCGAGGCGGCGCAGCGCGATGCGGTAGGCGGGGATGGCGCCCGCCGCGGCGAGCGCCGCCTGGGCGAGCAGGAGCAGCCGCGGGTCGGGCCAGAGCGCCATGAGCGGGGCAAAGGCGAAGTAGATCAGCTCGACGTGGCCAGACAGGCGAGAGAAGTTGCCCTCCGCCCCCGTGGTGACCAGCGGCTGGCCGCGGGTAGCGGAGAGGATTGCTTGGGCCATGTTGCCCAGATCGAGCATGCCGCTGTTGTAGCCCTGGTACGAGAGGAGGCCGAGGGTCGCGCACATGACGCCGACGAGGAGCATGGCGAGCCAGAGGAACGGGTCGCGATGGGCTGGTAGCTGGACACGTGTCACGCCATACTCTCCTCGGGGCGCTGATCAGGGCTGTTCTCGGCATCCAGCGCGGGCTGCAGCCTCAACTCCCGCGGCCCGCGCCACTCGCCAAGCTCGGAGAGCAGGGCCGGCAAGCCGGCCATCGCTACTAGCCAGAGCAGCATGCGAGTAAGCAGGGCCGCGGCAATCGCTACGCCCCCATCAACACCCGCCCGCTCCAGGAGCACGGCTTGGGCCCCCTCGCGCACCCCGAGCCCCCCTGGAGTAAGCGGCAGCAGGCCGATCAGGCTCACGAGCGGCCAGACAAAGGCTGTTCGGAGCGAGGTTTCGGGGGCCAAGGCGAGCAACACACACCAGAGGCTCAGGATACTGAGGAGGTGAAAAAGCAACGAAAGGGCGAGGCATAGCGCCAGCGCGCCCGGATGGCGCGCGTATGTCCTGAAGGCATCGCCCGCCTGCATCAGCCCTGATCGCAGCTTATTGGGCAGCCAACTGAGCCGGGCGGCATAGGAGAGCGCGAGCCAGCCCCCAACTGATAGCAACGCCACGATGGCCAAGGTGATCAAGGGTACAAACGGGCTCCAACTGAGCAGCGCGGGCGAGAAAATCAGCGTCGCGGAGGCGAGGAGCAAGAGCGCTGCGAGGCCTGTCAGCCGCTCAGCGACAATACTCGACCAGACCGCGGCATGGTTACGAATTCGCCTGTCAGCGAGGTAGCCGCGCCCAAGATCACCGCCAATGTCGGAAGGGAGGAAGCTTCCGGCGAACGTCCCCGCGAGATACCAGCGCATCAGCGTGTACAGCCGCGCTGACGCGCCGAACGGCCGCAGGAGAAGCTGCCATTTTATACAGCTTATCCAGATGCCGAGAAAGAAGATGCCGACGCAAGCGGCTAGATAGATCGGCCGGGTTTGGGCCAGGGTATGCCACAACTCGGCCCAGTCGGTGAGCTGCCAGACCACAAAAGCCAGCAGCGCCCCGGAAGCGGCCAGGCGCAGCCCATCTATGAGCAGCTTGCGCGTGCCGTTGGGCCGTTGACCTGCGGGCCTTGTCATTGTGCAACCTCGGCGACGATGAAAATAGCCCGCGCAAAGGTGAGACGCGCCTTGTACAAGCGCTCTCCCACCCGTCCCGGAACAGCCCGGGCAACGGCGCCGGCAAGGGAACTGCCTATCGTGGCGCCAGCAATGGCGCCCCTAAATCCTTGGAGCGGCCCCCAGACATAGCTGGCGCTGCATACAGTGAGCCCGGCGTCACGGAGCAACTGTCGCAGGCGCCGACGTGTTGTCACAAAGCCATGGCTATAATCGCAGTTCCAATAGTCGTCGCCAAGGGCGAGATAGTCGGGGGCCACCAGAGCCACGAGGCCGCCGGGCGCTACGACGCGACCTAGCTCGGTGGCAAAAGCCAGCGCCTCTCTGTAGCTAGCGCTATGCTCGATCACATGGGATGCGAAGGCAATATCGTAGTAGCCCGTAGCAAAAGGCAGGCTCGGCGCCATTGCGCGGACGCCGGTGTGCCCGCCGACCTGCAGGCTGCGGAGAAGGCGCAGATTAATATCAAGGGCGGTATAGCAAAGGCCCATGGCGGCGCAGGCCTCGGCAAAGCTCCCGTGGCCGGGGCCTATCTCCAGCACCGTGCGCGCCCCAGGTGCCAGACTGCGCAGCCGGCCGAGGACATTGCGCGCCTGAGAGCGAGCCCATGCGCGCCCCACCCCGGTCGCTTGCAGATCGTCGTAATAGTCATAGAACGGCATTATCATCCTCCACGCTGCATCAGCGGGCGAGCAGAGGACGCACTAGGCGCCAGTAGAGCGCAAAAAAGCTTTCGGCCCAGCGCTGAGCGACACTGGCAGGCCCGCGCACCAGGCCCGGCACAAATGAGAATCCCCGAGCATCGAGCAGATCTGCATCGCTCACTACCCGCATCGCCTGTACTCGCCGCCGCTGCAGCAATAGCACACCTCGCAAGCGCAGCACGTCACGGAGCGCCTGAAGGTAAACGTCCAGCCAGCCCTTGCGAATCGCCACAGCGAGCAACAGCAGGTCGTAGAGGAGGATGGCCGGGCCACACAGCAGCATGGTGCGGACGCTGTACAACTTTAGAATGGTCATCCAGCGATTGCGGTAGATCAGATAGGCTCGGCGGCGCGGATACTCACCCTGGCCCCGCCAACTGGTCTCGCGGTTCCCTTGAAGGTGGTAGACAACCGCGTCGGGCGCCACGTAGCAGCGCCATCCGCGCAACCGCATGCGCAGCGCCAACTCCCAATCGTTGAGATACACAAAGAAGCGTGGATCAAAGCCCCCGCAAGCCAGAGCTCGCTCGCGGTGAACCAGCAGCGAGGTGGCCGCCTGGGCCCCTACCTCCCAGACCGTGCCGGGTTGCGCAGGATGCTCGGCCAGCGGGGCAAACCCGTGCTGAAGGGACATGTGGCCCACAAAGTGGACGAAGCCCCCGTCATGATGAAGACGCTCGCCGCCCTCGAAAATGGCCCGCGCGCTAACCATAGCGGTATGGGGCCACGTGGCTGCAGCTGCCTCCAGCAGTGGCGCAAGCCAGTGTTCGGGCACATAGGTGTCGTGATCCTGCAGGACAACCCACGTGGTTGTAGCAAGTTGCAGCGCCAAGTTGCACGCGGCACTATGGCCGATGTTCGCTGAGAGCGCCACAAGACGGACTCCTGGCGCACACTCCCGCACCAGCGCTGCCGTAGCATCATTGGAGCCGTTATCAATCACAAGGATCGGCGTGGCCGGCGGTACTGCAGCCAGGATCGACTGCAGACAGCGCTCGATATAGGGGGCCGAGTTGTAGCAAATCACGGCCACCGTAACACTACCGTCAAACGGCCCAGCGGCGGGGTTACTCGCTGGTACGAAGCTCATCGGAGACGCCTGGAGATCG
>DAOUGF010000529.1:0-4633 GCA_034429295.1 Chloroflexaceae bacterium | reverse complement strand
CGTACCTTCAGACGCTACGCCCACCGCAACGTCGTGCCGGGAGACTCGGTCTGGAATTGGCTGGCGGTCGCCCAGCATCACGGCCTCCCGACCAGGCTGCTGGACTGGACCTACTCGCCCTATGTCGCGCTCCATTTTGCGACCCACGACCTCGACTGCTACGACCGCGACGGCATTGTCTGGGCGGTTGATTATGTCCGCGCCAAGGATTACTTGCCTGAGGCGCTGCAGCAGATTCTGGAGGAGGAGGACGCTTATGTCTTCACCGCAGAGATGCTCAGCCAGAGCGTCACCGAGCTAGAGGAGTTTGACCAGCTGGCCGACCAGCCCTTCGTCACCTTCTTCGAGCCGCCTTCGCTTGACGATCGCATCGTGAACCAGCACGCGCTCTTCTCGCTGATGTCGAGCCCGAGTGCGCAACTCGATCCGTGGGTGGCCGAGCACCCCGATCTTGTCCGGCGAATCATCATCCCGGCCGAGCTGAAGTGGGAGATCCGCGACAAGCTGGATCAGGCCAATATCACTGAGCGGGTGCTCTTCCCTGGGCTCGACGGCCTCAGCCGCTGGCTCACCCGCTACTACAGCCCGCGCCGTGCACAGCCGTAGCGGGCCTCTCGCTTGCGGCATCTCGCGTATCGGGAGGCCCAATACGCAATCCGCGAGCCCACGTCAGATCAGAAGTCGCCTGCTCCAGATCATAAGTCGCCTGCTCCGGCGGGGCTCAATCGTCGTCGCGACACAGCCGCTCGCCGAGCGCTTCGATCGCAGTGAGCGGTACAAACTCGCCAGGGGCGGCGGGGTCCGCACGGTGTATTCTCGCAAGCTCATCCAGCCGCGGATCGCGCCCCACTTGGGCGCCCGCGTTAAGCACATAGCTCGTTCCGTCGGGGGTGGTTGAAGGTGATCACGTCCCACTCCCGGCAGCGCACCGTCCCAGCTTCGACGGTGAAAGGCCAGGCGGCTCCAAACGCCGCCGTCACCCAGCGGGCCGGCCCGTGGACGCGGGGGGCGGGCTGCGCCGGGCCGCTCATGAACAGGCCCACCCAGACGGCGAACAAGGCGATGGCCACGCTCACGCCAATGAGTTGCCGCACGCCAACCCAGTTGAACTGGAATGGTGCCGTCGTCTGGAAGCTCAGCAATACCGAACGCCGGCCCTTCAGGACCGGCGTTCAGAGCCACTTAATGGTGGGCCCCCAGGGATTCGAACCCTGAACCAATTGATTAAGAGTCAACTGCTCTACCGTTGAGCTAGAGGCCCGGCAGTAATTATAGCCAGCCAGTACCTTTCTGTCAAACTTGTGCGGTGTGCGAAGGTTTTGTACAATGGGAGCCACACCTGCCGCTTTAGAATGCCACGTTCGCCGCGTCGTATCGCCTGTAGCCACCACTGCCCTATGCCGATCGAGGATTACTACCAGGAGTATGGCCCCATCAGCCGCCGCCGCGCCCAGCAGCGTGGGGCGCTCGAGCCGCCGGAGGAGCCGCCGCGCCGCCAGCTGCGGCGCGCTCCCCGCCGTCGCGCCGGCCGCACCTCCCGTAGAGGTGGCTGGTTCGGCCTTGGCTTGCTCGCGCTCCTGCTCGTCGCGCCGCTACTGCTGCCCTACGGGCTGAACTTCATCTTCAGCGATCAGGCGCTCCCTGGCGTTACGGTCCAGGGCCAGCCGGTGGCGGGCATGAGCGGCGCCTCGATCAGCGCGGCCCTCGATGAGCGCTACCGCTCCTTCCTCGATCAGCCGGTCGTGCTTGTCTATGGCGATAAGACATGGCGGCCGGCCCTTGCCGAGCTTGGCGCCCGCCTCGACACTGAGGCCGTCGCTGAGGCCGCCTTGAACGCCGGCCGCCGTGGTGACCCCATCACCCGCCTGCGGGAGCTCTGGGCTCTCTGGCGCCGCGGCCTCGACATCACCCCGCGCGTGGTAGTCGATCAGCGGGCGCTCCAGAACTACCTCGTCAGCCTCGCCCCGAGCATCGAGCGCCCCCCTGAGAACGCCGCCCTCAGCATTGCCGCCGCCCGCGTGGTCGGCACGCCGAGCACCTCGGGCGTGCAGCTCCTGGTGGACGCCACCGCTAATGACGTGCTTCTCGCCCTGCAGGAACTGCGAGGCGCCGAGGTGCCGATCCGCACCCGGATGCTCGACCCCAGCGTGGGCGATAGCGCCCTCGTCGCCGCACAGGCCAGGGCCGCCGAGTTGCTCCAGAGCCCGATCGAGATGCGCCGCGGCGAGCAGAGCTGGGTTTGGGGGCCTGAGCGCCTCGCTGAGTTGCTGCAGGTCGTCCCCTTCGATGGCCAGCTGAGCGTGCGCATCGACACAGAGCGCCTCACGCGCGCCGTCGAAGGCCTGGCCCAGCTTGTCGATACCGGCACCGCCGAGCCGCGTCTGCGCTTCGAGGATGGCGAGCTACGGATCGTCGAGGAGGGCCAGCCCGGCTGGCGCCTGCGCCAGGAGGAGGCGGCCGAGCAGATCGCGAACCTGCTCCTCAGCCCCTCGCCCATCACACGCACTATCACCCTGCCCGTCGAGGAGCTCAAGCCCCGCATCACCGCCGAAAACCTCGACAGCCTTGGGATCAAGGAGTTGGTTGGGGAGGGCAAGAGCAGCTTCGTTGGCTCCGCCGAGTACCGCATCACCAACATCATCGCCGGCGCAAGGCGTATGGACGGCGTGCTGATCGCCCCTGGCGAGGAGTTCTCCTTCAACCGCCAGCTCGGTGAAGTGAATGCGGAGAACGGCTTCGTGGAGGGCTACGCCATTATCGGCAACCGTACCCAGCTGGAGTGGGGCGGTGGCGTTTGCCAGGACTCCACTACGGTCTTCCGGGCAGCCTTCTGGGCCGGCCTGCCGATCACCGAGCGCCACGCCCATGCCTTCTACATCAGCTGGTACGACCGCTTCGGCCTCGGCCCCAACGGAGACGGCCAGGGGCTCGATGCCTCCATCTACACCGGCGTGGCCGACCTGAAGTTCATCAACGATACCGGCAACTGGCTGCTCATGCAGGCCGATGTGGATCTGGCCGCCCAAGTGCTCACCGTGAGCCTCTATGGCACGAAGCCCAACCGCGAGGTGCGTCTGGAGGGTCCCTTCATCAGCAACGAGGTGCGCGCGCCCGCCGAGCCGGTGTATGTGGATGATCCCTCGCTGCCCCGCGGCACTGTGCGCCAGAGCGACACGGCCCGCAACGGCCGCGACATCACCATCGAGCGCGTGATCCTCCAGGATGGCGTGGAGATCAGCCGCGATCGCTTCCTCACCCGCTTCCGTGCCTGGCCGAATATCTTTGTCCGCGGGACGGGATCGTGAGCGCCGAGGCAGCCATCGTCTGTCCCGCGTGCGGCCACCTCAACCCACCGGGCTCACGCTTCTGCAACGCCTGCGGCAGCCGGGTGGCCCCACCCCAGGCGCCCCAGCCGCCGAACGGCCCCGGCAACCTGATCGTGGCCCCGGCCGCGGCGGCTAACGAGGCAGCGCTCAACGCCACTCGCTCGCGGGCAGCCCGCTCGCCCGCGCCCGTGACGTACACGCTCCCCGAGGATCCACCGCCGGGCTTCGCCATCGGCCCTGATGGGCGCTATGTGATGGAGCGCACGATCGGCAAGGGCGGCTTCGGCGCAGCCTACCTGGTGCGGGATCGCCAGCTCAACCGCTTCGCCGTGGCCAAGCGCCAGATCCCCAACCCGGCCTGGAGCGCTCGCACCCGCGAGTTCGCTGTCCAGAACTTCCGTCGCGAGGCCCAGCTGCTCGTCACGCTCAACACGCCCGGTCACCCCAACATCCCCGAGATCTACGAGTTTCTGCCTGAGCAGGGCATCCTCGTGATGAAGTATGTTGAGGGTCGCGACTTGAGCCAGATCCTCGAGGAGCAGGGCGGCAAGCTTCCCCCGGCGATCGCGCTACCGATCGTGCGCGACGTGGCCTCGGCTCTCGCCTATATGCACAGCAAGCGGCCCGAGCCGGTGCTGCACCGCGATGTCAAGCCGAGCAACATTATTATCGATAGCGCCGGCCGCGTCTGGCTGATCGACTTCGGCCTCTCCCGCGTGATGCCTGTGCAGGCCGATGTTGACCCGCGCCACACCCAGTTGGCTGGCACGATCGGCTTCACGCCGCCTGAGCAGTGGCGGGGCAAGGCCGAGGCCCGCAGTGATGTCTACGCCCTCGGCGTGACGCTCCACATGCTGCTCACCGGGTTTCAGCCCGCCCTCACCCGCGCCGATCTGCCAGAGTTCCTCAGCGGTGCAAAGAATCCCTTCCCGCCAGTGCGGACCCTCGACCCTACCATCCACCCTGATGTCGAGGCGCTGATCACCCGCAGCCTCGCCTTCCGCCCGGAGGAGCGCCCCTCTGCCGCTGATCTGGTCACGGCGATCGATAAGATCCTTGCCCCCGCCGTCCGTGCTGATCTGCAGGCGCCCGACGGAGCTTTCCTCGCCGACGAGCACGCCCTGGCGGTCTGGGCCGAGGGCCATTGGGACGCGGCGACGGCGTGGCTCTACGGCTCGCTCCCCGATCAGGTCGCGACCCTCTGGGGCCGCAATAAACTCGCCAGCGACATGCGCCTCATCGTCGCTCGTAACGGCGGCGACCCCCACGCCGGGCTCGATGAACTGCTCGCCTACCTCGATCCCCCA
>DAOUGF010000528.1:0-3319 GCA_034429295.1 Chloroflexaceae bacterium | reverse complement strand
TGGACCCCTAAACCCGACGTCCGCCAGCGCCGACACGCCATCGCTGCATGCCCCTCTGCGCCAAGAGCGGGAACTGCACTACCCGCTCAATGTCAGCGCCGGTCCTTCTGCGACAAAGCTAAGATCTTTCGGCAATCCTGTAGGGCGAAGCATTCGCCCTGGATTGGGCCTGTACCACACGAGCCATCTGGGGCGAATGCTTCGGCCGTGCCTCCCGAATGCAAGTGTGGATCTATACAGAAGGGCGAATGCTTCGGCTCTACCTCCCGAATGGCAAGTGTGGATCTATACAGGCCCCGCGATCGGCGGCGCCCGGTTTGCGAGAAGCGCCGAATGCTGCTATGCTGCGAGCAGTGAAACAGCAGAGCGGAGCAGGATGTGGAACGCACCACAGTCATCAAAGTCGGCGGCAACGAGCTGGATGAGCCCACCTTTCTGGCAGGGCTGACCACGGCCGTGGCCGGCTTCGAGGGGCCGATGATCCTGGTGCACGGCGGCGGCAAGGAGATCAGCGCTGCGCTGGATCGCGAGGGCCTGCCGGTGGAGTTCGTCGAGGGGCTGCGCGTCACTACGCCCGCCGCGATGGAGGTGATGCAGCGGGTGGTCTGCGGCACGATCAATAAGCGGATCGTGGCCAGTCTGGTGGGCGCAGGCGTGAAGGCGATCGGCCTCACCGGGATCGACCTCGGGCTGCTGCGCTGCGCCCCCCATCGGCCGGGCGGCGCCGACCTCGGGCGAGTTGGGGTGGTGACCGATGTGGACGCCCCGGCCCTGCGGATAATGCTCTCCTTAGGCTGGCTGCCGGTCTTCGCGCCGGTCGCCATCGGCGCCGATGACGGGCTGAGCTACAACGTTAACGCCGATATGCTGGCCCAAGCGATCGCCGGCGCTATCGGCGGCGCAGAGCTGCTCTTTGTCACCAATGTGCCGGGCGTGCTGCTCGATGGCGCCGTGGCTCCTGAGCTCGACCGGGCAGCGGTGCAGGCGGCGATCGACTCTGGCGCGATCAGCGGGGGCATGCTGCCGAAGGTGCGAGCCGCCCTCGACGCCCTCGATGCCGGCGCCGCCAGTGCCAGGATCACCAACCTCGAAGGCTTCGCCGCTGGCGGCACCCGTATAATCACTTGAGCATTGAGCGTTGAGCGTTGGGAAGCCAGACAGCTTCACCTCATTCGTCATGCTCAATGCCCAATTCTCAATTCCCCATGCCCGATGATCCCGCCATCTCTCACGTCGCCGCGGGCGATATCTTCGCTAGGCTCGCGCCAGCCGAGCGGGCCGAGGTCGAGCGCCTGATCACCTACGACGTCTACCCGGCGGGCCAGATCTTCCACTCGCCAAACGAGCCCGGCGAGCGGCTCTTTGTGCTGCGCTCGGGGCGCGTGCGCATCTACAAGCTCTCGCCCGAGGGCCGCTCCCTCACGCTGATGGTGCTCGAGCCGCCCACGATCTTCGGCGAGATGATCCTGGTGGGCCAGTGGCTCCACGACGCCTTCGCCGAGGCCATGACCGAGTGTGAGATCGGCACGATCGGGCGCGATACGCTGCGGGACATCCTGGAGCGCTACCCCCAGGTGGCGATCGCCTTCATGGAACTGATGGGCCAGCGCCTGCGGGCCATGGAGAACAAGCTGGCTGACATCGCCTTCAAGAATGTGCCCCAACGCCTCGCCTCCGTGCTGCTCAACCTCGCCGGCGTGCCCCCCGGCCAGGGGCCGCCCGCCACCCCGCCCAGCGTGGTGCGCTACACCCATCAGCAGCTCGCCGATATGATCGGCTCCTACCGCGAGACAGTCACCAAGGCGATCGGCGAACTCAAGGAGGCCGGCAGCATCCGCATCGAAGATGACGCCATCACTCTCGCCGATGTCGAGCAACTCCAGCGCCTCGCTAGCCGGTGAATTGAGCGGGCCGCGCCCCGCTCAATTCTTGCTATAATCCCTCAGCGCTCTGCTGCGCTGTTATCTGTTCCTCGCATTCACGGAGGCGACGATGCCCGAGTATGGTTTTGCTACCCGCGCCATCCACGCCGGCCAGGATCCCGAGCCGGCCACCGGCGCGGTGATCGTCCCGATCTACCAGACCAGCACCTTCGCCCAGGAGGCGGTGGGCGTCCACAAGGGCTACGACTACGCCCGCTCCGGCAACCCCACCCGCACCGCTCTGGAGACGGCCCTCGCCGCCCTTGAGGGCGGCGCCCACGGCATCTGCTTTGCCTCCGGCCTCGCCGCCGAGACCACCCTGGCCCTCGCGCTGCTCAAGAGCGGCGACCACGTTCTCTGCGGCGATGACGTTTACGGCGGAACCTACCGGCTCTTCAAGCGCGTGCTCGAGGACAAGGGCATCGCCACCAGCTTCGTGGATACCAGCGACACCGAGAAGGTGGTGGCCGCGCTGCGCCCCGAGACGAAGCTGATCTGGCTGGAGACGCCGACCAACCCGCTGCTGAAGCTGGCCGACATCGCCGCGATCAGCGCCGCCGGCCGCGCCCACGGCGCCCTCACGGTGGTGGACAACACCTTCGCCTCGCCCGCCTGCCAGCGCCCGCTCGAACTTGGCGCCGATATCGTGCTCCACTCCACCACCAAGTATCTCGGCGGGCACTCCGATGTGGTCGGCGGCGTCCTGATCACCTCTAACGACGAGGTGGCCCAGCGGCTGCGCTTCGTGCAGAACGCCGCGGGCGCCGTACCTGGCCCCTTCGACTGCTGGCTGGTGCTGCGGGGCATCAAGACGCTGCAGCTGCGCATGCGGCAGCACGGCGAGAACGCCATGGCCGTCGCCCGCTTCCTCCAGGAGCACAGCGCCGTCGAGCGGGTGATCTACCCAGGACTGCC
The DNA here is from genome assembly GCA_034429295.1 of Chloroflexaceae bacterium. Classification (GTDB taxonomy): domain Bacteria; phylum Chloroflexota; class Chloroflexia; order Chloroflexales; family Chloroflexaceae; genus OHK40. The sequence continues at coordinate 482 of DAOUGF010000528.1, read as the reverse complement.
CGAGCACCCCCAGCATGAACTCGCCCGCCGCCAGATGCACGGCTTCAGCGGCATGGTCTCCTTCCTCGCCGCCGGTGGCGAGAAGGCCGCCATGAAGATCGTCTCCCGCACGAAGCTCTTCACCCTCGCCGAAAGCCTCGGCGGCGTCGAGAGCCTGATCGAGCTGCCAGCCGCCATGACCCACGCCTCCGTCGCCGGATCGCCGCTGGAGGTGCCCCCCGGCCTCGTCCGCCTCAGCGTCGGCATCGAGGATGTGGACGATCTGCTGGCCGATCTGGACCAGGCGCTGGACTGATGACACACAGGCTACATCGGCGGACGGCCCGCGTTCGCCCCTGGCTCGCGACCGCTCTCGCCACACTGCTGCTCGCGGCGTGCGCGGGTCCGCCTGTGGCCGTGGCTCCGACGAGCACGCCCGCGCCCACGAGTACACCTGCGCCCACGAGCACACCGGCGCCCACCGCCACGCCCCGCCCGACGGC
>DAOUGF010000527.1:0-2713 GCA_034429295.1 Chloroflexaceae bacterium | reverse complement strand
GGGCGACAGCCCCCTCGCGGGGGTTCCAAGGGGGCGAATGCCGAAGGCATCCTCGAAGAGTGCGCCCCCTTGGGCCGGGGTGCGGGGGCGGCAGCGCCCGCTCAGCCCGTGCGGCAGGCTCTAGCTGCCCCCTTGCCGCCGGGGCACGGGGCGGCAGCGCCTGCAGCGGGCGCGGGGCGCAGGCCTCGCTCTACCCGCGGCTCTTCCAGTCGGCGAGGAACTGCTCGATCCCCCGGTCCGTGAGCGGATGCTTCATCGCCTGCTGCAGCACCTTGAAGGGGCAGGTCGCGATATCGGCGCCGGCGATAGCGGACTCGACGATGTGGCGTGGGTGGCGGATCGAGGCCGAGAGGATCTTGGTTGTGATCTCGGGGTCCTGCCGGTAGATGGCGCTGATCTCGCGGATGAGGTTCATCCCATCCACGCCGGTGTCGTCCACACGGCCCACAAAGGGGCTGATGATGAAGGCGCCGGCCCGCGCGGCCATGAGCGCCTGCACCGCGTTGAAGCAGAGGGTGACGTTGCAGCGGATGCCGCGCTTGGCGAGTTGGTAGACGGCCTTGAGCCCCTCGGTGGTGCTCGGCACCTTGACGATCACATTGGGGTGCCAGCCGGCGTACTCCACGCCCTCGCGAACCATGCCCTCGGCGTCGAGGGAGACGGTCTCCGCGCTGATCGGGCCATCCACCAGCTCAGCGATCTCGCTAATGGTGGCCTTGAAGTCGGCGCCCTTCTCGCGGGCGATCAGGGTGGGGTTGGTGGTGACGCCGCTAAGCACGCCCCAGCTGGCAGCCTCGCGGATCTCGTCGAGGTTCGCAGTATCGAGGAAGAGCTGCATGGGGCACCTCCTAATGCTTATTGCTCCGGGATGGCGGCATTATAGCACACCGCTCCTTGACGCTCTCCGCCGGGATCGGCTACAATCGGGCGCCTAGCCACCCTGAGGGAGCCGCGATGCCCGAATTCCTCGTGACCGTCGCCCCGCGCGAGCAGGCCGCCCGCGGCGAGACTGTCCACACCCTCTATCTGCTCTCCGGCCCAGCCCTCGCTGCTCCTGCCGTCGAACGTCTCACTGCCGCGCTGCTCCACGATCCGGTGGTGCAGTCGGCGACATGGCGCCCCCTCGACGCCGACGGACTGGCCAGCGAGGAGCTCCCCGCTGACGTCACGGCGCTGGAGATCGCCTATCGCCCAGGCGTGACCGACAACGCGGGCGAGATGGTCGTTGAGGGCGCCAGACGCCTCGGCGAGCCTGGCCTCGCCCAGGCCCGCGCCTTGCACCGCTACCTGCTGCCGCCGGGAGTGAACCCGGCGACACGGGCGGCCGAGCTGGCGATCGAGCTGGTGCAGACGAGCTTCAGCTACCGGCCACGCGAGCGCACAGCTGAGCGCCTCGCCTTCTACAGCAGCCTGATCACGCCACCAGCCGAAGCCCCGCTCCGCATCGCGCGGGTGCCGCTGCGCCAAGCCGATGACGACGAGTTGCTGCGGATCAGCCGCGACGGCGTGCTCGCCCTCGACCTAGCGGAGATGCGCGCCGTGCGCGACTACTTCGCCGCCGCCGGTCGCGACCCCACCGATGGCGAGCTCGAGACGATCGCGCAGACCTGGAGCGAGCACTGTAGCCATAAGAGCTTCAAGGCGAAGGTGCGGTACAGAGGGGAGAAGGCAGAAGAGGGAGCGGAGCAGCTCGACCCGGCGCTGTACCCGGCGTACCATCTGCTCCAAAGCGACGGCGAGGTCGAGATCGACAGCCTGATCAAGACCTTCCTGATGGCGGCGACACGCCGAGTCTTGGCGCCGGCCGACGGCACGCCCCACTGCTCGCTTCCCGCCTCTCACTTCTCGCTTCCCAGCGACAGTTGGGTGCTCTCCGCCTTCGTGGACAACGCCGGGATTGTGGCCTTCGGCAAAGAGCACCAGGTTTCGTTCAAAGTGGAGACGCACAACCACCCAAGCGCCCTTGAGCCGTTCGGCGGGGCGAACACTGGCGTGGGCGGCGTAATCCGCGACGTGCTGGGTGTCTCAGCCGAGCCGATCGCCAACACCGATGTGCTCTGCTTCGGTATGCCCGACGCCGACCCGGCCGCGCTGCAGGCCGGCGTGCTCCACCCGGCCCGCGTCGCGAGCGGCGTGGTGGCCGGCGTGCGGGACTACGGCAACAAGCTCGGCATCCCCACGGTGAACGGCGCCGTGCTCTTCGACCCCGGCTACACCGCGAACCCGCTCGTCTATTGCGGCACGGTCGGCATCGCCCCCCGCGGCGTCCACCCGCGGAACGTGCGGCCCGGCGACGCCGTGGTGGTGCTCGGTGGCCGCACGGGGCGCGATGGCATCCACGGCGCGACGTTCAGCTCGATCGAGCTCACCCACGACACCGCGGCGACAGTCGGCAGCGCCGTGCAGATCGGCGATCCGATCACCGAGAAGAAGCTGCTCGATGTGCTGCTGCAGGCCCGCGACCGAGGCCTCTACTCGGCGATCACTGACTGCGGCGCAGGCGGGCTCTCCTCCGCTGTGGGCGAGATGGCCGCGGAGTGCGGCGCCGCGGTGGAGCTCGAGCGGGTGCCGCGGAAGTACGCCGGTCTGCAACCTTGGGAGGTCTGGCTCTCCGAGGCCCAGGAGCGCATGGTGCTGGCCGTGCCCCAAGCGCGGCTCGCCGAGTTCCTCGCCCTCTGCGCCGACGAGGATGTGGAGGCCACGGCGATCGGCA
>DAOUGF010000526.1:0-3965 GCA_034429295.1 Chloroflexaceae bacterium | reverse complement strand
TACGCTTCGTCAACCGGCAGGCCCTGGAGATGCTGGGGGCCGATGAGCCGGAGGAGGGAGGGCTGATCGCGCTGCTGAGGGATCAGCAGGCCGATGAGCTCGTGGCCGAGGTGCTGCGAGACGGTGAGCCCCGCGAGATGGCGATGAAGCTGAGCGGCAGCGGGCGCACCCTGCGCCTACGCTGCACCGCCCTTCTGAGCGGCGGGCGCGCGACGGGCGCCCTGCTGCTGATCCGCGACCTCACTCAGCTGAGCATGCTGGAGCGCGCGCGGCGCGATCTGGTGGCGAACGTCTCCCATGAACTGCGCACGCCCCTGGCCTCGCTCAAGCTACTCGTCGAGACGGTGCAGTCGGAGCCGCCCGCCGAGGTGGCCCGACGCATGCTCGACCAGATGGCCCAGGAGATCGACGCCGTGACGCAGCTGGTGGACGAGCTCCACGAGCTCTCGCAGATCGAGGCCGGCCGGGTAACGCTGAAGCTCTCGCCGCAGCCGATCGGGCCGGTGGTGGCGCGAGCGCTGGAGCGCATCAAGCCGCAGGCCGACCGCAAGCGGATTGCGCTGTCGGCCGAACTGGACGGCGAGGGGCCGCTGGCGCTTATGGACGCCGGCCGGGTAGGGCAGGTGCTGCTGAACCTGCTCCACAACGCGGTAAAGTTCACCTCAGCCGGCGGCTCGGTGGTAGTGCAGGCCGACAGGGTGGAGCAGCCGGGCGGGCCGCCGCTGCAAAGCGGCGGTCAGTGGCTACAGATCAGCGTGCGCGACACAGGCATCGGCATCTCCGCCCAGGAGCTGCCGCGGATCTTCGAGCGCTTCTATAAGGTGGACCGGGCGCGGACGCGAAACGCCGGCGGCACCGGCTTGGGACTGGCGATCGCCAAGCACCTGGTGGAGGGACACGGCGGGCGGCTCTGGGCCGAGAGCGTCGAGGGGCAGGGGAGCACCTTCCGCTTCACGCTGCCCGCCGCGTAGCTCGGCCCCTACGGTGCGTAGACGTACCCCTGCATCCGGGCGCTGTACGTCGCCTGGCCGCCCTCCTCGCTCACCAGGATCGGCGCACCGCCCACGTAGGCCGGCGGCGAGTTCAGGTTCACCTGGGTGCTGGCCCCAAACTCAGCCTGCGCCCGCGCCGCGAACGCCTCCAGAAACGCCTCGCGCAACGCCCCCGCCTCGGGGTTCGCCGGCACCGTCACCTGCAGATCGTACATCACCTGGCGCGAGGTGAGCTGCGGCGTGGGCGTGGCCGCGCCCGGCCCATCGCCGGGCAGCAGGTCGAGGATCGGCCCGACGTACGGCTCAGCCCATTCCGGGCGGGCGAAGTAGACAAAGGCGCCGAGCCCCAGAGTCGTCAGTAGCGCCAGCGTGAGCACAAAGCGCAGCAGCGCCATCAGCGCGGCGCCCACCGAGGCCAGGAAGCCACGCCTGGGCTGGACCCTCGGCGCCGCAGGGCGAGCCACTTGCGGCTGGGCTGGCGTGGGCTGCGCCGGCGTAGGCTGCGGGCGGGCCGCCGTAGCGGGACGCGCCGCGGCAGGCGCAGGGCGCGCCGCAGCTACTTGAGGCGCTGTGGCGACGCCCTGCTGCCCCGTGTTGATACGACTTGTGGCCGGCGCCACCCGCACCTGGGCTGGGCGGCGCGTGCGGCTGGGGATCAGAGCATCCCTGAACTCCTCGATGCTGCTGAAGCGATCCTCGATCTTGAACTGCACCGCCCGCGCGATCGCGTCGCTGGTGCGCTTCGACACCCTCGGCGCCACATCCCGCACCGCCGGATAGTCGAACGGCTTCCGCTCCGTCGGGTCCAACCCCGTCAGCAGGTGATGCAGCGTGGCGCCCAAGGCGTAGACATCCGACTGGGGCGTAGCCAACCCCTGGTACTGCTCGGGCGGCGCGTAGCCCGGCGTGCCGATCTGCGTGCCCCGCTGCGCTGGCTTGAACAGCGTGGCGATCCCGAAATCCACCAGCTTCACGCCGCCATCGCGCTCGATCATCACGTTCGATGGCTTCATGTCGCGGTAGATCAGGCCCTTGCCGTGCAGATAGTCGAGCACGTCGCAGATCTGGTCGGCCCAGGCCAGCACCCGCTGCTCATCGATGCGCCCCTCCCGCTCCACGATCTGCTCCAGATCCTCGCCGCGGATGAAATCCATCGTGAGGTAATGGCGCTTCTCATCGGGCGGGCGGTTGAAGGCCGCGTGGTTATCGGTGAAGTGGCTGTAGACCCGCGGGATGCGCGGGTGGGAGAGCCCTTGCAGGAGTTCCGCCTCGTGGTTGAAGCGCTCGACCGCCTCGGCCTCCTCCTTCGGGTCGGTGAACCGGTCGAGCATCTCCTTGATGGCGTAGACGTTGCCATCCTCGTCGATGCCCTCGTACACCGCTCCCTGGCCGCCAGCCTTGATCACCCGCGTGATCACATAGCGCCGCTCGTCGGAGGGCGCGTCGTTATTCAGCACCATGTCGGCGCGGCAGTAGGCGCAGAACTTGGCGCGGCGCACATTCGGCTTGTGGCAGCTTGGGCAGAGTATCGCTGTGACCTCGGCCATAGGGCTCCAGACAGGGGTGGCGAGGCCCGGCGGGCCCGCCGTTCGGGCGTACTGAGCCATCGGGCGCCTCCAGCGTAGCACAGCCGCCGCGCCCCGGCAACTCCGTGGCGCCGCGTGTTTCATCCCCTTAAGGGTACGTTAAAGCGCCCCTGTTTGTTGCAACGCGTTAGCGCTGCCCCGCGCCCTAGTGTCAGTACAGCGTAGTCGGTAGTCCGCTATTCGTACCGCGCGGCTTTCTGACGCCAATTGGCAGCGCTTCCATCCCAAAAAGCCTGCCAGAGCAGGCACTAGCTCCTCGGCTCACTTCCAGTCGCGGGCGCGGTAGCCCAGCCAGCCCAGGGCCGCGCTGTCGTCGCGCCAATTCGGGCGCACCTTCACCCAGAGCTCCAGGAACACCTTCCCGCCGATCAGCCGCTCGATCTCCTGGCGCGCCGCGCTGCCGATCTTCTTCAGCATCGCGCCGCCCGCGCCGATCAGGATCGCCTTCTGGCCCTCCCGCTCGACGTTGATCGTCATGTGGATGTGGGTCACCCCCTCGCGCTCCTCCCAGGTATCCACCTCCACCGCCACCGCGTGGGGCACCTCGTGCTGGGTGTTGTAGAGCACCTTCTCCCGCACCAGCTCGGCGGCGAGTTGCTGCTCGCTCTGGTCGGTCAGCTGCTCCTCGGGATAGAGCGGCGGCCCCTCCGGCAGCCGCTCCACGATCGCCTCCAGCAGCGCATCGAGGCCGAGCCGCCTGCGGGCCGAGATCGCCAACTCCAGCTCCCACTCACCCAGGTCGCGGTACTCCTCCAGATGGGTGCGCCCATCCCGCGGCTTCACGTCCACCTTGTTCAGGATCAGCAGCTTACGCCCGCGGGCCCGCTGCACCTGCGCCGCGATCTTTTTGTCGAGCTGGCTGGGCGGCTGGCTGATATCCACCAGGAAGCCGATCACATCGGCGTTTGGCAGCGTCTTCTCCGCCAAGTCCACCATCAGCCGGCCCAGCGCGTGGTTCGGCTGGTGAATGCCCGGCGTATCTACGAAGATGATCTGGGCGCCGGGGCGGCTCAAGATGCCCCGCAGCGGCACCCGCGTCGTCTGCGGGCGCGGCGAGACGATCGCTACCTTCTGGCCGAGCAGCGCGTTCAGCAGCGTGCTCTTACCCACGTTCGGCTTGCCCACCAAGGCCACAAAGCCGGACTTGATCAGCTGGGGCTGAGCCTCGGGCGCCGGAGGCTGAGGAGGCGCAGCACTTTCTCCGTCCTCCCTTTCACCGCCTTCCCTTTCGCCGTCTTCCCTTTCACCGCTTTCGCGCCCTTCGCGTTCGTGTTTTTCGCCCTCATTCGCGACATTCGCGATCCGATCCTCATTCGCGACATTCGCGATCCGATCCTCATTCGCGACATTCGCGATCCGATCCTCATTCGCGACATTCGCGATCCGA
>DAOUGF010000525.1:0-1656 GCA_034429295.1 Chloroflexaceae bacterium | reverse complement strand
GTGAGACTCACCGTCCCGCCGGAAGGCGCGAGCGGTGTGGCGGAGCCGTCGATCGTCACGCGGGTGACGGTCGCCCCCGCGGCGACCGGCAGGTTCACCTGGAGCGTATCATCGGGCCGCCAGAGCACGTCGATCACCGTCGCGCCCTGGGTGTAGCGGTAGTTATAGGTGCCGCCGCTGCCGACGAAGGGATTGGCCGGATCGTAGCTGTGGGTATGGAGCGGCCCCGCGCCGATGGGCGCAGCCCCGGCGAGTTGGGTCGCCAGGGTGCGGTAGGCGACGTAGGCCGGCTTGAGCGGGTAGGTCGTGCCGTTGTACTGGCGCAGGATGGCCGCGTTGCCCCAGAGGCGATTCGGGTTATTAAAGGCGTCCTCGAGCTGGAACCAGCTGGCGTGCTGCACGCCGTTCTGCTGGGCGATCACCAGGGAGCGCACCAGGTAATTGGCCTGCTGCGCCTCGCTGATCTGGGCACCGCCGGGGCAGGCGCCCGGCGCGGTGCACCAGCCGAGCTCGCTGATCCAGAGCGGCGCGTCGGGCCGGCCCACCGCCGGGTTGTCGAGCCAAGCCCGCGTGTTGCGGATGCGGCCCTCCACGGTGATGATCCGCGGGATCGCCGGGTCGTCGGGGCGCCGGTCGGGGATGTAGGGGTGGATGGCGAAGATGTCGAAGGCCTGCCGGGCCGCGGGCACCTGCCGGAAGACCCCGCCCTCCGCGTTGAAGAAGTTCAGGCCGTCGCAGAGCCCGCCAGCGCAACTCCCGTCGTAGATGTAGACGCCGCCGCTCAGCACCGTCGCCGTGGGATCGGCCGCCTTGATCGCCTGGTAGGCGGCCACGAGCAACTGGCCGTAGCGCAGCTTGCGGGCATTAGGCCCGCCGCCGATGTCGGGCCACAGCGCGGTGTCGTTCGGCTCGTTCCAGATCTGCCAGTAGGCCACTCGCGGCGAGCCGGGGGCGTCATCGCGCCCGTCGCCGTCGTAGCGCTCCACCATCCAGGCCGCGAACTCAGCGTACTCGTTCACATCGGCCGGCGGGCACCAGTAGTTGCCGGCGCAGGCGCCATCGCGGGCCCAGGCCGGCGTGGTGAGCAGCATGCCGATGATGCCGAAGCCCTGCTCGGCGGCCAGCCGCAGGTCGGCATCGTAGACCCCGCGGAAATCGTCGTCGTTCGGCTCGATCAGATCCCAGGGCAGCTCCTCGCGCGTCCAGGCCACCCCGGCTTCGCGGGCGAGCCGGGCCAACTCCAGCAGGTTGTCGCCGGCGGAGATGCGCTCGCGCTTGCTGAGGTAGGCGTTCATCCCCCAGAAGGAGATCGCCTCCGGTTGGGTGGTCGCCCGCCCGTTAGAGAGCAGCGGCAGATGGAGCAGGTGCTGCTGGGCTGGCGCCCCACCTTGTGCGCCGGCTAACCCGACCGTAATAATGGCGAGGAGCAAGGCCGTGAGGCCAACGCTACTGGGGATCAGGTGCGGGCGACGCCGCAGGGGATTGCGCATAGTTCCTCCGGGGGCGGTCACGATGGGCCGCCTGTATAACTCTATCTCCAGGGAGCGCTGCGCTGTCCTGTCATTGTAACATCCCCGCGCACGCCAGGCAGGCGACGCAGCGAAAGCCGCCCCCCAAGCTTCAAGCTTGGAGAGCGGCTCGGGCGCCAGTACGGCC
>DAOUGF010000524.1:0-4893 GCA_034429295.1 Chloroflexaceae bacterium | reverse complement strand
GAGCAGCTGAAGGCCTGGTGGTACGACCCGCGGACTGGCATCGCGCAGGCGATCGGCGTGATGCAGCGGGAGCCACGCGCGAGCTTCAGACCGCCGGTGGGCGGGCCTGATTGGGTGCTGGTGCTGGACGACGCCTCCTGTGGCTTTCCGGCGCCAGGGGCCCGCTCAGCGATCTGACGCGCGGCCTTGCGGCTTCATTGGCGCCTTCGACTACACGCTGAACGTCTACTCAGGCTGCAGCCTTGGCTGCAGCCTCTGTTATGCCGCCGCCTTTGTGCGCAACTTAAGAGAACCACATATGTGGCTCGGAACGTAGGGCCGAAGCATTCGCCGCAAGTTGCGCGTGTGGCACGGATGTTATCCGGGGCGATGCTTCGGCCCTACTCGTCTACCGAGAGATTTCTGTGGCTCCATTTGCATCGCAGGTTGGGCTAAGGCATACTGTGCCCGTTGGGTTTAGTGGTGCCGGTTGGACTTGCCATCCGCTTCGAGATACGCTACTGAGCCCAGGTTGTCGGCTCCCGCGGTGGAACGACCCGGTCACTGCCGGCGTACAACTGATTAGGACGCCGAAATCGGCCCCAGGCCAGTCTCTTCTCAGCCGCGGTCCTCATCCCTTCCAGCACTCCTCCACGCTATCCTGTGGGCCTACCCTGAATAAAGTATGGAGCTCTGATGAGAGAGAGTCACCGCCCCGACGCCAGGGCGCGTAGAGCCGCTCGTGTCGCTGTCTCTCAGCTTTCTGCCAGGGACATTGCGCTCAAAGAGAGCGCCGGGTGGCACACGCAGCCGGCGACGGTGATTTTCTGGCCTGGCCCGCCGCTCCATGTGATCTACATGGGGATGGGGCAATCCCTCGCACTCCATCGTCATTACGCCACGCAGATCAGCATTAGCCTGGGCGCTCCTTTGCGGATGCGAATACACGCGAGTAAGCCATTTACTGAGCAGCAGAGCTTCGTCGTTGGCTCAGACATCCCGCATCAGGTCGAGACACTAGGGGTGCCTTCCATAGGTTTTTGGAGCGAGGCCCGTACCCTTGCTACCTTTGCCCGCCGCCTGAGGGCCGCGTCGGCCTCTGAGCTGCCAGCCCTGCCTTCAGACCTCCTGAGCGCCCTCGTGCCCGCCATCCGAACGTTTTGGGGGCAGGTGTTGGACGAAGCGGCCGGGCAGGCGCTCCTCTCACACATCCTCACCACACTGCTCGGCCCTGGCCTTCCAGATCAAAGCCCCGACGATCCGCGTATCGCCAGCGCCCTCTCGCAGGTGACCCCTGAGTTCCTCGTCGAGCAACCCCAGCCGATCTCCTCCCTCGCCGCCCACGTCCATCTCTCGCCTAGCCGCTTTCGCCACCTCTTTCGCAGCGAAATGGGGATGTCGGTCCAAAGCTATCTGCGCTGGCAGCGCTTGTTCATCGCCCTGCGTACCAGTGTCGATGGCGCATCCCTCACTGAGGCTGCTCACACGGCAGGCTTTGCCGACTCTGCGCACTTGACACGAGTGTTTCGCGCCACCTTCGGTCTACCGCCTTCTCACATCTTCAAAAACAGCCATTTTATTCAAGTCATGCTCAGCACTGCGTGCTAGAGTGTGAGGCGCAAGACGTGAAGGGGGCAGCGGAGACGCAAAAGCCCCGCCCACTCCCGCCTGAGTAGGTGAGCTGGCTTTGCCTTGCTCGCAATGGGACGTGCTGTCCTATTTCGGGCTGGCCTTGAGCTGCCTGCCAACTCACCGAAACTAGTTTGAAAGGAGCTTTCTATGGTGATGGTCATGCGAATCCTTAATTGGACGGGGCCCATTGCCGGGATAGGAGCATTGACGCTAGGATTGCTGCATTGGTTTTTCCATATCAGCTTTCTAGAGTTCCATATCCTCTTTGGCATAATCGTCACGCTTGCACTGCTGGCCTCTGGTCTCGTCGCCCTATTTACCAAGGGGCTCAGAGTACTGGGAATCCTTGCGATGGTCTGCGCCGTCATTGTTCCAGTGTTTGGTATGGCCCAGATGCAGATACTCGTGGGGAATTTCCATTGGGTGGTCCGCGTCGCTCATCTGCTTGTTGGGGCAGCAGCTATTAACCTGACCGAGAGAATCTGTGGGCAATATATAAAGAGCAAGCAGAAGCCGGCCACGGGCAACCAAGCAATCCAAGCTTCTTGATAGAGATCGCTCCGGGCTCACCAACATAGAGTGACCGGGCTGAAGTGATGGTCGTTGCAGGTCAGAGATGGTGGCGCAGATACCTCTCCGACCTTGCACATCAGCCCGGTTACTTTGCTATATGGAACCACAGAAATCTCTCGGCATGGGCCTGTAAGGGCGGCCCGTCGTGGCCGCCCCCTTGAGATCCGCCAGCCGATCCGTTATCGGCGAATAATCGTGGTTCTATTCAGAGACAATCCATCGGACTGCTGCGAATGTAGCCGTCTCGTTCAAGCATGTCCACATATGAGCACGTATGATGGAGGCGGCCGGACACAGAAGCATAGTGAGAAAGGAGATGGCAAGTCGTTCGCGAGGATGACCTTGCCTGCTAGATGAGTATCCAAAACACGCTGATGAAAGCGCTTCTGCGGCTCATCCGCAAGCCCATCTATGCCTCAGAAGAGACGTTACGCCGGCACATTGCCCGTGCGAGGACAAAGGAAAACGGCGACCCCCCACCAAGCGTGCAGCGCAGTTGTCAGATCGAAAAGTACTTCTGGCAGGGGATACCATGCTATACCCTGCGACCATTGCATGGAGAGGGCGCCAATGGGCATCTGCTCTACCTGCATGGCGGCGGATATCACGAGACGATGGTCCCTGTGCGCTGGCGGTTGCTCTCAACGCTGGTCAATCGGAGCGATCTGACTGCCACCGTTCCCCTCTACCCGCTTGCACCTGAGCATACCTACAGAGACACTTATCCCTGGCTGCTTGCCCTCTACCGGCACTTATGCGACACGCTCTCCCCAGAGCAGTTGACGGTCATGGGCGACTCAGCGGGCGGCGGGATGGCGCTGTCGCTGGTACAGCTGGCGATCGGGCTAGGGCTGCCCCACCCGAGGCAGACCCTCTTACTGTCCCCCTGGCTCGACCTCACACTCCAGAACCCTGCCATCCGCGAACGAGAGCGCGCCGATCCAGCGCTCTCCTCTGCTGGGTTGCTTGTCGCAGCGCGCTGGTGGGCAGGAGGGGACGATCCGGCATCCTGTGTGCTCAGTCCCATCAATGGCTCCCTCACTGGGATGGGCCCCCTGTTCCTGGCTGTCGGGACAGATGACTTGTTGTACCCGGATACCCTCCTTTTGCGGGAGCGAGCATTGGCCGAAGGCGTCGAGCTGGAGTTCATTGAGAAAGAGGGCCTGCCCCATCTGTTCATGTATGCGCCAATCCCGGAGGCCAAGCCCGTGATCGAGCGCCTCGTCGAGCGCCTCAAGCCCTCTGCGGTAAGCGTGCCTTGAGCCTCGCTCCTAACACTCCAGATATCTTCGTCAGGCCCGCGGGGCCGAAGCATTCGCCTGGCGCCTGCTCTCGTGTCCTCAAGCCGAGAGCTTGAGGGCGCGGTGCAGCGCCACCATTGCCTAAGCGGGGTCGCTCGAGCTCGAATGGGCGCTTGCCGGCATTCGCGAGAACCCTCGGGGAGGACTTAGCCCTCCCCGTGTGAAGTGAGGTCCAGTCATAGCTGAGCGGCATCATCGCATCATCAGGAGGATGGCCACCCCCAGCACAAGGTCCAGCACGCCACAAAACTCCGCGTATGAGCGTGGGACCACCCTGTTGAGCCGAAAGTGAAACGCATCCCAAGCGGCATGACCGAGCAGAGCGGCAGCCACCAGATAGCCGCCAAGGGTCGGATCTACAAACAGCACTAGCAGCCCGAGCGCACCGAAGCCGAGCATTCCGATGGCCTGGAGCGGCAGGTCGCCACCTTTGCGCAATTGTCCACGCGCCACTCCCAAGATCAGGAAGATCAGGGCAGCGACCAGAAAGACGAGCGATGTGCCGATGTTCCAATCGAGCAGGCGCCCGACAAAGAGCGCAACAAATCCGGCCAGGAAAATGATCCAGGCGGCCTGTCGCTGTTCCAGGGTTGCCGCGCCAACGTAGATGAGCGCCATCATGAAGATGATCGCTGAGAGAGTTGAGATGAACTCGGCAGTGATCTCCCCGTCGAAGAAGGTCAGGACCGCGATCGCGATGCCGAGCGCGGTCGGCCAGCGGTGCTTGAGCGCATCGGCCCAGCGACGAAGCCCACGAGGCTGATCGGCTGATGTGTGCTCAGCTATGCCTTCTCCAGTCTGATGGCGCAACTCCTTGTTGTACATAACTCAACTCCTTTCGGATTCGGCGAGGCGAGGGCTCTCAAGTCGCAGCGCCCGCAGCGCCCGCCCGGCGTCGCTCGATCAGCGGCGCCAGCGCCAGCCCCAGCAGCGCCAGGATCACCACGCGGATGATCAGGTCAAGCCGGTAGCGCGGAGCATCGGCCAGCACATCCTCGATCGGGTACTCCAGCTGGTAGGCCGCTTGGGTGGCGATGGCGCTGCCCGAGCCGCGAGCCATATCCTTGAGGGTGAGTTCATAGGCGTATGCGCCGCCCTGGTGTACGCGCTCAATCGCGAGCTGCTGGCGCTCTTGCGCCCAACGCTCGAACTCCGCGATGTCGGCATCGTCTGTGCCGCCCGGCAGGATGATCCGGTCGAGCTGCGGCGCGTCCGCGAAGCTCCAGCGCGGGACGAACGCCAGGCCGTGCTGCGAGAGCACCACTTCGCGCTTGGGCGCGACGGTGTTGACTGTCAGTGCGCCATCGCGGGGGTAGGTGTCGGTCACCGAGGCCAGCGCCAGTTCACTGATGCCGTCGTACAGTGCCACGCCAAGCTGGCTGCTACCCATGCGGTAGCCGCTCAGGAA
>DAOUGF010000523.1:0-2774 GCA_034429295.1 Chloroflexaceae bacterium | reverse complement strand
GGGCGCTGCCCCCTCCGGACCACCCCCAAGCCGGAGGGCCGTACCGTGCCAACGGCCGGTGGCGTACCCGTCCTATTGTCGGGCTGAGCCATCCGCCTCGGCCGGCGGCAGATCTTCGGTCGGGGTGGTGTGCGTGCATCGGTTGTGCCACCCGCTTCCTCACACTAGATTCTGGAAAGCCTGCCCTGCGGCGGAGTGGCGGCGGCACGCCGGATTGTGCAGGGCGCAACCAGCGGGCGTGGGCTACCGCGCTCGGCCAGGGCTCAAGCCCGACGATAGGACGAGGTAGCAGATCCGCGGCGGCACAGCACTGGCCTCCGGCTTGGGGTCCAGGGGCGAGGCCCCTGGCGCGGGGGGTGTCGGGGGGCGCGCGTCCGCCCCCTGACAAAACAGCCGGGGCGTGGGGGCGGCAGCGCCCCGACAAAATAGCCAGGAGCGCGGGGGCGGCGGACGAAGTGGCGCGAAGCGCTTGCGCCCCACCACAGCCGCTTGCAGCCACCAATCTTCGCCGCGCAGCGACTCTCGGCTATACTGAGGCGAAAGCCACAAACCAGAAGGCAGCAGAAGCTATGGATACGAACCTTTCCCAGCAGGTAGCCAACCTGCACGTGCGTGAGATGACGCCCCTGGAGTCGCCGGAGGCGCTCAAGCAACACCTCCCCCTCTCGCCAGCCGCGGCCCAGACAGTCACCACGGCCCGCGAGTCGATCAGGCGCGTGCTGCGGGGCGAGGACCGCCGCATGCTGGTGGTGATCGGCCCTTGCTCGATCCACGACCCCGATGCGGCTCTGGACTACGCCCGCCGCCTCCAGCGGCTCCACGTCGAACTGAGCGACCAACTCGTGATCATTATGCGCGCCTACCTGGAGAAGCCCCGCACCACCGTGGGCTGGCGCGGCCTGATCAACGACCCCGCCCTCGACGGCTCCTTCGACATGAGCGCCGGCCTCAAGGTCGCCCGCCGCCTGCTGCTCGAGATCAACGAGCTCGGCCTGCCCGTGGCCACCGAAATGCTCGACCCGATCAGCCCACAGTACCTGGACGATCAGATCAGCCTGGCCACGATCGGCGCCCGCACCACCGAGGCCCAGACCCATCGCGCGCTGGCCAGCGGCATCTCCATGCCGGTTGGCTTCAAGAACGGCACCGACGGCGGCATCCAGGTGGCTGTGAACGCCTGCGTGGCCGCCCGCGGCCAGCACAGCTTCCTCGGGATCGACGAGCGCGGCCAGAGCGCCGTGGTGAAGACGACCGGTAACCCCGACGCCTTCGTGATCCTGCGGGGCGGCCACCACGGCCCGAACTACCACCCCGAGTATGTGGTCCAGGCCGCCCGCCTCATGCGCGAGGCCGGCCTGCGTCCCGCCGTCATGATCGACTGCAGCCACGCCAACGCCGGCGGCGACTTCCGCCGCCAGGAGGCCGTCTGGCACAATGTGATCGAGCAGGTCGTGAGCGCCCCTACGCCGATCATCGGCATGATGGTCGAGAGCAACCTCGTGGAGGGCAAGCAGCCGCTCCTCGCCGATCGCTCGAAGCTGCGCTACGGCGTCTCCCTCACCGACGGCTGCGTCGGCTGGGAGACCACCGAGCTGCTGCTGCACGAGGCCCACCTCGCCCTGAAGCGGGCGCGCTAGCGGAGTGCCATCGCCCATTCCCGGCCCCTCGGGAATAGCTTCCCGACCCAACGGGAGGCTGCCCGATGCGGCGGGAACCGCCAGTGGGTATCCTTGTTCCATCGCTGGCCACCGCGGCTGGCCCACTCTCAACAACAAGGAGCCCCCATGAACCTCGCGAAGCTCATCCGCACCAGCGGCTGGACCCTGGCTCTGGGCGGTCTGCTGCTGATCTGCGCCGAGATCGTCTACATTCTCTACCCTGGCAACCCCGAGGTGCGGGGGATCACCACCGCCTCGCGGATCAGCGCCAGCTTCTTCTTCAGCGGCGCCCTCTTGCTCACCGTTGGTCTGCCCGGCGTCTACCTGCGGCAGGCGGAGCGGGCCGGCGCCTTCGGCAGGGTCGCCTTCCTGCTGGCCCTCGCCGGCTCGGCCCTGATGATCGCTTCCGACTGGAACGAGCTCTTCGCCGACCCGGCCCTGATGCTCATCCCGAACTTCGACACGGAGCTCCCGGTGAGCCTGCTCGCCGGCTACATGCTGAACTACGCCACCTACACGCTGGGCTGGCTGCTCTTCGGCATCGCGACCCTGCGGGCCCGCGTGCTGCCCCGCCCGCTGGCCCTGCTGCTGATCGGCGGGATCCTGCTCCCCTTCGTGATGCTCTTCATCCGCCACTTCCCTGGCGACTTCATGCCCTGCTACATCGCCTTTGCCTGGCCCGGCCTGACTGCCGCCCGCGCGGAGCGCCCGGCCCCCGCCCCGCTGGCTGAGCCCGCCGCCGCGTAGTGTGATCGCCTGAGGGCCGAAGCATTTGTGGCGCAAATGCTTCGGCCCGCTCACCATGCAGGCTCTCAGGGGTACAATACGGCTCTGAGCCAGGAGAAGAAGCTGTGGAGCGCAGCTACAGCCAAAGCCCGACGATAGGCCCGGCGGCGCAGCCGCTGCGCTGGCTCGCCTGGGGCCTCTGCGCTCTCAGCCTGGGCAGATCGCCGGCGGTTTCGCCCTCGCCCTCGCCCTCGCCGGCGGCAGCTTCTACACGCAGCTCTACGTCGTAGCGGTGGCGGCCAGCGCCCTGGTGGGCGGCCTGGTGGCCGCCCGCCGGCCAGAGAACCCGGTCGGCTGGCTCTTTCTCGGCAGCGCCTTCTGCTACGGACT
>DAOUGF010000522.1:0-1952 GCA_034429295.1 Chloroflexaceae bacterium | reverse complement strand
CCCCCCCCTGACAAAACAGGCGGGGAGCGGGGCGCCAGCCCCGCAAGCAGCGGCGTCGCAGGCGCCAACGACGGGGCGCGGGGTGTCAGCGCCCGCGCCCAATGTGGCGCAGCGCTGGCGCGATGCGGTATCATACCTAGACACCTCCGCCTGCCCGAGGAGCCGGTATGACACCATCGCCTGAGCGCGCCCCCGCCCACACCGACTCGGCCTACGGCGGCGCCGGCTGGCGGCCCCGCACCGCCTCTACCCGCGACGAGCTCGGCACCCTCTGGTCCCGCTGCGGGATCAACAGCGAGTGGGCGCCGCTGCGCGCCGTGCTGCTGCACCGCCCAGGGCCGGAACTGGGCGCCTCGGCCGACTGGGACGCCGTGAATATGCTCGCGCCCCTCGACCTGCGCCGGGCCCAGGAGCAACACGACAGGCTCGCCCAGGCCTACCACGATGCCGGCGTGGCCGTCGCTTATCTCGACCCACCGGAGCGCCCGGCCCCGAACCAGATGTTCATGGCCGACCTCTTCTTCATGACGCCGGAGGGCGCCATCCTCGCCCGCCCCGCCTCCGCCGTGCGGGCCGGGGAGGAGCGAGCGGCGGCCCGCCGGCTCGTCGAGCTCGGGGTGCCAATCCTGCGCAGCGTGAGCGGCCACGGCACCTTCGAGGGCGCCGACGCTATGTGGCTCGACCCGCAGACGGTGCTCGTGGGGCGCGGGCTGCGCACCAACGATGCTGGCGCCGCCCAGCTGCGCGCCATCCTCGGCGAGCAAGGGGTCGAAGTGATCCAGGTGGACTTGCCCTACGGCACGATGCACCTGATGGGCATGCTGCGGATCGTCGATCGCGATCTGGCGATCGCCTGGCCTACCCGGCTGGCGGTGCGGGCCGTCGAGGCGCTACGCGCTCGCGGCTATCAAGTGATCTTCCTGCCCGATCTGCAGGAGGCGCTCAGTGGCGCGGCGATGAATAGCGTCACCCTTGGGCCGCGCCACATCCTCATGCCCGCCGGCAACCCCGCCACCCAAGCCTTCTACGAGCGCCACGGCATCACCTGCGTGACCGTGCCCCTCGATGAGCTGGCGAAAGCGGCAGGGGCGGCCGGCTGCCTCACCGGCATCCTGCAGCGCGAGCTGATCTGAGCGTACATGGAGCGCAAGATGCGTGTCGTGGTTGCCGATGACCATAAGGTGGTCCGCGCCGGTATTCGCGAGCTCCTGGCCGACGAGCCCGATATCGAGGTTGTCGGGGAGGCCCGCAATGGTCGCGAGGCCGTGGAGCTCGCCCTCACCCACCGCCCCGACGTGGTGGTGATGGACATCAACATGCCTGAGCTCTCCGGGGTGGAGGCTACCAGGCAGATCCGCGCCGCCGCCCCGACCGTGCGCGTGCTGGTGCTGACCGCCTACCAGGACGACCCTTACATCTACGGGCTGCTCGACGCCGGAGCCAGCGGCTACATCCTGAAGACGGCCGAGGGCGCCGATATTGTGCGGGCGGTGCGCGCCACCGCGGCCGGCCAATCGGCGATCGACCCGGCGGTAGCCCCGCGGCTGATCGCCCGCGTCACCCAGCCGGCCACCCAGAACGATGGCCTGACCGAGCGCGAGCTCGAGGTGCTGCGCCTGGTCGCCCGCGGGCAGACCAACAAGCAGATCGGGGCCGCGCTCCAGATCAGCGACCGCACCGTCCAGAACCATCTGGCGAATATCTACGCCAAGCTCGGCGCGGCCTCGCGCACCGAGGCGGTGACGATAGGGCTGCAGCGTAATCTGATCAGCCTCGCGGAGTAGCGGGGCAAGCGTGAAGAATCGCGGCGCCAGACCGTGGCGCCGGAACGTCGTTTCTGAAAACCTGGTGAAGGAGCCCCCACATGGGCGAGATCGTGATCGACGAGGCGCTGCTGCGGGCCTTGCAACAGCGGGCCGAGGCGATGGTGCGCGGGGAGCTGCAGAGCCTGG
>DAOUGF010000521.1:0-3306 GCA_034429295.1 Chloroflexaceae bacterium | reverse complement strand
GGAGGGGGCAGCCGCCCCCTCCGGCGGGGAGCGCGAGGGGCGGAGCCCGCTCGCAGGCCTGCCCACCGCGCAAGGTGGTACTGCTTCGGGGCCACGCCCCAAGGTCGCACGGCGGGGAGCGCGAGGGGCGGAGCCCGCTCGCAGGCCTGCCCACCGCGCAAGGTGGTACTGCTTCGGGGCAGCGCCCCAAGGTCGCACGGCGGGGAGCGCGAGGGGCGGAGCCCGCTCGCATTCCCACTCACCGTGTAGGTGGTACTTCTCCAGGGCGGCACCCCGAAGGCGGGTGCGGAGCGCCAGAGTTTGCCTCTCCCAACGGCGCGCAGAGCGCCAGCACCCGCACGGCACAGCCTCCCCTGGTCCAGGGCGCTGTGTAAAGAGTATCGCTCCCCGGCGCAGCCGGGATCCCTACGCGGCGCCGGTTCACTTCCCCTCGGCCCCTGACAGCGTTTTCCTCTTTACAGAAACTTTACACAAAACTTATACAACGCTGAAAATCGGCTGTTACTGTGGTAGCACGCAACGATCCCTGCATACCCTGACCTTACCGCGCGATGCGGGCCCCCCACCGGGTGCCCGCCGGCCGCTGCATTGACCATGTTCGTCGTGCGGCCGCCGCTCGACCACGTCCGTCGAACGCCGGTAGGCAGGGCCGGCGCCGGAACATTGAGCAAGGAGGCCCTATGTCCGACCCCAAGAACCTCCCCTTGGAGGAGCGCGCCAGGCAGTACTGGGCTGAGAACCAGCGCCTGATCATCATCCTGCTGGTCATCTGGTTCGCCGTCTCCTACGTCCCCGTCCTGTTCGTCAATCAGCTCAACAACATCGTGATCGGCGGCTTCCCCTTGGGCTACTACATCGGAGCCCAGGGCTCGCTGATCGTCTTCGTGGTCGAGATCTTCTACTACGCCTTCGCCATGAACCGTCTCGACGACAAGTACGGTCTGAGCGACCGCGACAGGTAAGGTCCAGCAGAGCCCCGCGGGGGCGAGGAGCGTTAGCAATGGCTGCTACCACGGGTACGGCTCAGAGCGTCTTCCGCAACCGGATGGCGCGCTACTACGGCTACTTTACCATCGGATTTATCATCGTTGCCACGGTCCTGCTCTTACTGGAGGTCTTCGCCGGGCTGCCCACGGCGCTGATCGGCTGGATCTTCCTGCTGCTCACCTTCGCCCTCTACGCCACGATCGGCATCCTCTCCCGCACTAAGCTCCTCGACGAGTACTACGTCGCTGGACGCAACGTGCCGGCCGTCTTCAACGGCATGGCCACCGGCGCCGACTGGATGAGCGCAGCCTCCTTCATCTCGATGGCAGGTACGCTCTTCCTCACCGGCTACGACGCCCTCGCCTACATCATGGGTTGGACGGGCGGCTATGTGCTGCTGGCCCTGCTCTTTGCGCCCTATCTGCGCAAGTTCGGCCAGTTCACCATCCCCGACTTCGTGGGTGCCCGCTTCGGCGGCAACGTCGCCCGCGTGGTCGCCGCCATCTGCGCTATCGTCGTCAGTCTCACCTATGTGACGGCCCAGGTGGTCGGCGTCGGCATCATCATGCAGCGCTTCGTCGGCGTGGACTTCAGCATCGGCGTGGTGCTCGGCCTCTCCGGCGTGCTGGTCTGCTCCTTCCTCGGCGGCATGAAGGCCGTCACCTGGACCCAGGTGGCCCAGTACATCATCCTGATCATCGCCTAC
Organism: Chloroflexaceae bacterium; assembly: GCA_034429295.1. Lineage (GTDB taxonomy): Bacteria > Chloroflexota > Chloroflexia > Chloroflexales > Chloroflexaceae > OHK40. Next base: position 1,613 of record DAOUGF010000521.1, on the reverse strand, counting down.
ATGATCCCGGTGACCTTCCTCTCCATGCGCCTCACCGGCATCCCCATCCCTCAGCTGGCCTACGGCCAGGCGCTCCAGGGTATCGCCGTGAAGGAGCAGGAGCTGGGCCTCTCCACCACCACAGAATCGCCGGTGGTGCCAGGGAAGTTTGTCACAACCGGCTATATCCCGCCGTTCAACGAGGGCATGAACAACGCCTCGTCCATTAGCGCCGTGCAGCAGATCAACTCCCAGTTCGGGACGAACTTCGCTCTGCCCGCCTCGATTACCATCCCTGACCCGAACCGGCCTGAGCTCGGCGACTGGCGCGGCACGCCGTGGAACATGCTCGCGCTGATGGCCTGTCTGATGCTCGGCACCGCCGGCCTGCCCCACATCCTCATCCGCTACTACACCGTGCCCTCGGTGAGGGAGAGCCGCATGAGCGTGGGCTGGTCGCTCTTCTTCATCTTCCTGCTCTACTTCACCGCCCCGGCCTACGCCGCCTTCTCCCGCTGGAACATCCTCGAGAACGTCGTCGGCCAGCAGATCACGAACCTGCCCGCCTGGACCGAGACCTGGAGCCGCAACGGCCTGATCGCCATCCGCGACTTCGCCGCCATCAACGGCACTGCCATCGGCAGCGAGCCCGCCTGGGTGAAGAACCTGGAGAGCGCCGGCAGTCTGACGATCACTGACGCCAACGGTAACGGCATCATCGACATCGGCCCCTTCACCGCCGGCGACCCGCCGAGTGCTGGCGAGCTCTCCGGCACGGCCGTCACTGAGTCCTCCATCGACGGCGTGCTGCAGCTGGCCGAGTTCGGCCGCCCCACCGGCCCTGGCGTTGACGGTGACCTGGTGGTGCTCTCCACCCCCGACATCGCTGGCCTGCCCTTCACCATCGGCGCCCTGGTGGCGGCCGGCGGCCTCGCCGCTGCCCTCTCCACCGCCGACGGCCTGCTGGTGGTGATCGCCTCGGCCATCGCCCACGACATCTACTTCAAGACCATCAACCCGAAGGCCAGCCTCAACACCCGTATGTGGCTCGGCAAGTGGATGATCGTGGTCGCCGCAACGGTGGCCGCCCTGCTCGCGCTGCCGCGCCTTGCCCTGATCGCCCAGATGGTGGCGTGGGCCTTCTCGATGGCCACGGCCACCTTCTTCCCGATCGTGCTGCTCGGCATCTTCTGGAAGCGGGCTAATGGGCCTGGCGCCATCGCCGGTATGATCGGCGGCCTCGTGGTCACGATCTTCTACATGGCGATGAACTATATGAACCCGGCCTTCCACGTGCTGGGCATCACCCACCTGGGCTCGGGCATCTTCGGCCTGATCGTGGCGATCATCCTCTGCGTGGTGGTCAGCCTGCTCACGGCGCCTCCGCCGAAGGAGGTTCAGGACCTGGTGGACCACGTGCGCAACCCGATCACCGACGACGAGACCATGGCCAAGTACGGCAGCGGCACGACGGCGGCTCACTAATCGTTCGTCGTAATCGTAGGGTCGAAGGGCCGGCGATGCCGGCCCTTCGTATACTGGGCATGAGCAGCCCCGCACCGCAGAGTGCAGCTGCCGTGGCGCCCGCCTCTCGCAACTTGCCTCCTATCCCCAGCTCTTCAGCTGAGCCGCCC
>DAOUGF010000520.1:0-5367 GCA_034429295.1 Chloroflexaceae bacterium | reverse complement strand
CCTTCTTTCGCGTCTTCCCTTAAGCGCTTCGCGCCACTTCGTTCCGAACGTTCGAACCTTCGTTTCGCGTTTTAAGCGCTGCGCGCCACTTCGTAACGCGGCGAAGCTTAGGCGCTGCGCGCCACTTCGTAACGCGCCTTTCGCGATCCAAACCTCCCCGCGTTGACACCCATACTACCCCATGATATACTCCCCGCGACAACTGAAGAGCGCTCATCCAGAGGGGTGGAGGGACCGGCCCTGTGAAGCCCCAGCAACCAGGTGAGTTGGCGATTGTACATTGAGAATGGCTCGCTCGGCGTTCTCAATGCTCAATTCACCGCAGGTGCTAATTCCGGCAGCGAAAGCTGGGAGATGAGGTCGAAGCCGCCTTCACACCAGCGTGTGAAGGTTTTTTTGCGCCACGAGCGCAGCAGAGGAGCGAAACCCGTGACCAAGCGCACGCCCACCTACCTCGAAGCCCTTCGCGAACGCGTCCTGATCTACGACGGCGCCATGGGCACCAGCATCGATACCTTCGAGCTCACCGCCGAGGACTACGGGGGCGAGCGTACTAACGGCAACCGCGACTACCTCGTTATCACGCGCCCGGATGTGATCGCCGCCATCCACGCCTCCTTCCTCGAGGCCGGCGCCGACGTGATCGAGACCAACACCTTCCAGTCCACCCGCCTCCGCCTTGAGGAGTGGGGTCTCGGCGACCGCACTCTGGAGCTCAACCGCGCCGCCGCCGCCCTCGCCCGCTCCGTCGCCGATCGCTTCGCAGCCCAGGACGGCCGCCCTCGCTACGTCGCCGGCTCCATGGGCCCCACCGGCAAGCTCCCCTCCTCCGACGACCCGGCCCTCTCCGACATCACCTTCGAGCAGCTCTCCGAGATCTTCCGCGAGCAAGCCATCGGTCTCATCCAGGGCGGCGTCGATCTGCTTCTCGTCGAGACGAGCGTGGATATCCTGGAGGTCAAGGCCGCCCTCGACGGCATCCGCCGTGCCAAGCAGGAGCTGAACCGGCCCGATATCGCCGTGCAGGCCCAGGTCTTCCTCGACCTTTCCGGCCGCATGCTGCTCGGCACCGACGTGCCCGCGCTCATCGCCACCCTCGAGGCCATGCCCGTTGATGTGATCGGCCTCAACTGCTCCACCGGCCCCGAGCACATGCGCCCGGCCATCCAGTACCTCACGGCCCACTCCCGCAAGCCGATCTCCTGCATCCCCAACGCCGGGCTGCCCCTTGAGGTTGATGGCCGCACGGTCTACCCGATGGAGCCTGAGCCCTTCGCCCGCATCCTGGGCGAGTTCGTCACCGACTACGGCGTGAGCGTCGTCGGCGGCTGCTGCGGCACCACTCCCGCCCACATCGCCCGGCTCCGCGAGGTCGTCGGCTACGACCGCGCCCCCGCCCCGCGGGAGATCGAGTACATCCCGAGCGTGAGCTCCGGCATCCGCGCCGCGGCGCTGCAGCAGGAGATCACCCTCACCATGATCGGCGAGCGGGTCAACACCCTCGGCTCGCGCAAGGTGAAGCGGCTGCTCCTCGCCGACAACTACGACGGCGTCCTCGAGGTCGCCCGCGAGCAGGTGGATAGCGGCGCCCTCCTCCTCGACGTCTGCGTCGCCATGACCGAGCGCCCTGACGAGAAGGAGCAGATGGTGAAGCTGCTCAAGAAGCTCACCATGAACATCGAGCTCCCCCTCGTCATCGACACCACCGAGGCCGATGTGCTCGAGGCCGCGCTGGCCATGTACCCCGGCCGCGCCGTCGTCAACTCCGTCTCGCTGGAGGGCGGCCGCGGCGAGAAGATCGATCGCGTCCTCCCCCTCGTCGCCCGCTACGGCGCCGCCGTCGTCGCTATGACCATCGACGAGGAGGGGATGGCCCACACCCGCGAGCGCAAGCTCGCGATCGCGCGGCGCATCGCCCAGATCGCCCAGGACGAGTACGGCATCCCCGCCGAGGCCCTCATCTTCGACGTCCTCACCTTCCCGATCACCACCGGCCAGGAGGAGCTGCGCAACGCCGCCGTGGAGACCCTCGAGGGCATCAGGCTCGTCAAGGAGCAGATCCCCGGCTGCTTCACAACCCTCGGCGTGAGCAACCTCAGCTTCGGCGTGCAGCCCCACGCCCGCGCCGCCCTCAACTCCGTCTTCCTCTACCATGCCCAGGCGGCCGGGCTCGACACCGCCATCATCAACCCGGCCCACGTCACCGCCTACGCCCAGATCTCCCCCGAGGAGCGCGAGATCTGCGAGGATCTGATCTTCAACCGGCGCGACGACGCCCTCGCTCGCTTTATCGCCCACTTCGAGCAGAACGCCGCCTCCGCCTCGGCAGAGCGTACCGATCCCACCGCCGATCTGCCGGTGGACCAGCGGCTCCACTGGAAGATCCTCAACCGTAAGAAGGAGGGCATCGAGGAGGATATCGATCAGGCGGTTGACACGCGCCTCCAGGCCCGCGGCCTCAGCCTCAGCGACCCGGCTGTGCAACTCCAGGACGCCGAGGGCTCCTCGCCCCAAGGCGTCGCCGCCGTCGATGTGCTCAACAACGTGCTCCTCCCCGCCATGAAGGAGGTCGGTGACCTCTTCGGCGCCGGCCAACTCATCCTGCCCTTCGTGCTGCAGTCCGCCGAGGTGATGAAGAAGGCCGTCGCCCGCCTCGAGCGCTACCTCGACAAGCTTGAGGGCACCTCCAAGGGCAAGGTCGTCCTCGCCACTGTCTACGGCGACGTCCACGACATCGGCAAGAATCTCGTCAACACAATCCTCTCCAACAACGGCTACACCGTCTACGACCTCGGCAAGCAGGTGCCGGTCAACACCATCATCGAGAAGGCCGTCGAGGTCGGCGCCGACGCCATCGGCCTCTCGGCCCTGCTCGTCAGCACCTCCAAGCAGATGCCGCTCGCGGTGCAGGAACTCCACAAGCGCGGTCTCCGCTTCCCCGTCCTCGTTGGCGGCGCCGCCATCAATCGCCAGTACGGCCAGCGCATCACCTTCGTCGGCGAGGAGGAGCCATACGAGCCCGGCGTCTTCTACTGCAAGGACGCCTTCGAGGGCCTCGAGACGATGGACAAGCTCAGCGACCCGACCTTGCGCCCGCAGTTCGTCGAGCAGACCATCCGCGAGGCTGCTGCGGTCCTCAGCAAGCGCCAGACCGGCCGCGTCGCCCTTGACGGCATCGGCCGCGCCAGCATCACCGGCGAGCGCGTCCGCTCCAAGGTCAGCACAACCGTCCCCGTGCCCACGCCGCCCTTCTGGGGCGCGAAGACCACGAGCCGCATCCGCCTGCAGGACGTGGTGGACTGTCTCGACCGCAACGCCCTCTACCGCCTGCAGTGGGGCGCCAAGAACGCCAAGGGCGCCGATTGGGAGCGCCTCAAGGCCGAGTTCGACCTCAAGGTCCGCGAGCTTGTCCGCGAGGCCGAGCGCGAAGGCTGGCTCGAGCCGAAGGTGGTCTACGGCTACTTCCCCGTCCAGAGCGACGGCCACGACCTGATCGTCTACGACCCCGCCGAGCGCCAGCGCGAGCTCACCCGCTTCGTCTTCCCGCGCCAGCCCGCCCGCGAGCGGCTCTGCCTGAGCGACTACTTCCGCCCCGTCGAGAGCGGCGAGTACGACGTAGCCGCCTTCCAGATCGTCACGATGGGCACCGCCGTGGACGACCTCACCGAGGAATTGCAGCGCCAGGGCGACTACAGCCGCAGCTACTATATCCACGGCCTCAGCGTCAGCCTCGCCGAAGCCCTCGCCGAGTACACCAACCGCCTCATCCGCCAGAGCCTCGGCCTCGATGAGAGCCGCGGCAAGCGCTACTCCTGGGGCTACCCCTCCTGCCCCGACCTCGAGGAGCACACGAAGCTCTGGCAGATCCTGCCCGCCCACGAGATCGGCGTCACCCTCACCGACGCCTTCCAGCTCGTGCCCGAGCAGAGCACGGCCGCGATCGTCGTCCACCACCCCGAGGCCAAGTACTTCAGCATCGGCAGCGCCCTCGAGCGCGCCGAGGAGGATCTCGCGGCGTAATCGTGCTGCTTCCGGAGATTGGCACACCGGCGCACCCAAACCGCCACCCTAGCCGCCCCCAAGCTTGAAGCTTGGGGGGCGGTGGGATGCAGCCTCCCTGGCACGCTTCCTGCTCCCTCTGCGCCTGCGGGCGTGAGCGCCCCAATGGCATCAGCGGCAGCAGGAGGCGTTATGATTCGCACCGGCTCTTCTACTTCGCGGCGGCGCGGGGGCATCCCAGCCCGACTGCTCATCGCGGCGGCAGTCGCGATCTTCTCCCTCATCACCTACTTCAGCACCAGGCAGACCAACCCCGTCACCGACGAGGTCCAGAATATCAGTATGACCGTCGAGCAGGAGATCATGCTCGGCGAGCAGGCGGCCCCCGAGATGGTGGCCCAATTCGGCGGGCTCTCCGCCAACGAGCAGCTCCAAGCGCAGATCGATCAGATCGGGCAGCAGATCCTCGCCGGCTCCGAGGCGAGTGAGGCGCCCTACCCCTTCGAGTTCCACGTTCTCGCCGACCAGCAGACCGTGAACGCCTTCGCTCTCCCCGGCGGCCAGGTCTTCGTCACCGAGGCCCTGCTCGGCTTGCTCCAGAGCGAGGGCGAGATCGCCGGCGTGTTGGCCCACGAGATCGTCCATGTCGTCGGGCGTCACTCCGCCGAGCAGGTGGCCCGCGCCCAGCTCACCGAGGGCCTCACCGGCGCTGCCGTGATCGCCACCTACGACCCTGAGAACCCATCGAGCCAGCAGAGCGCGGCGATGGCCCAACTCATCGGCCAGACGATCAATATGAAGTACGGCCGCGACGATGAGCTCGAGTCCGACCGCTTGGGCGTCCAGTATATGGCCGACGCCGGCTACGACCCGCGGGCGCTCATCCGCGTGATGCAGGTGCTCGCCGAGGCCAACCAGGGCGCGCAGCCGCCCGAGTTCCTCAGCACCCACCCCGACCCCGGCAACCGCATTGAGCAGATCGAAGCCGCTATTAACGAGCGCTTCCCCGACGGCGTCCCCGAGGGCCTCACCCCGTAGCACAGGCGCTTTGCGCGGCGCGAGGCGCCATTGCAGATGACACCAGACGGCCGTGCCCCGGGCCGTCTTGGTGCGCCTCGCCCGCTCACTCGGATGGCGCGCAAGGCCGCGTGCGCAGCGGGCGATCTGCAATCCTAATCGAGCGGGCTGCGCACGCCTTTGCCGCCGCGGTTGAGCACGTGAGTGTAAATCATCGTGGTGCGCACATCCACATGGCCGAGCAGCTCCTGCACCGTCCTGATATCGTAGCCGTCTTCCAGCAGGTGGGTGGCGAAGCTATGGCGGAAGGTGTGGCAGCTCGCGCGCTTCACGATCCCGGCGGCCTGGATG
>DAOUGF010000519.1:0-8753 GCA_034429295.1 Chloroflexaceae bacterium | reverse complement strand
TGCCGCCGCTGATCTGCTACCTCATCCCATCGTCGGGCTTGAGCCCTGGCCAAGCGCGGTGCCCCTCGCCCGCTGGTTGCGCCCTGCACGATCCGGCGTGCCGTCGCTCAAGCACGCAGCCGCTCAGCACACGGCACAATCGATGCACTTCCAATACCGTTCGGGGGCGAAGCTGCATGGCGCTGGCGTCGAGCGGGTAGTGCCACGCCCGCTCTCGGCGCAGAGGGGCATGCAGCGATGGCATGCGGATTGAGGCAGCCGTCGGCTTTGGGGGTTTCCAAAGGGGGCGAGGCCCCCTTTGGCGGGGAGCGCGAGGGGCGGAGCCCGCTCGCAACACCACCCACCGTGTAGGTAGTAAGGGCATGGGGCAGCGCCCCAAGACGGGCGCGGGGGGCAGAGCCCGCCCGCATCCCCACCCACCGTGTAGGTGGTACTGCTTCGGGACAGCGCCCCGAGGCCGCTCGGCGGGGGCGTGGGGGCAAGCGCCCCCACCCCTCTCAGCGGGCGCTGAAGCGATAGCTCCCCGCCCCCACCTCGTACACTGCCGCCCCGCCTTCACGGCGCAGGAAACGCACGCCCTCGGCCTCGGCGGCCGGCGCATCGCCCTCCCGCACCTCGGCGCCATCGGCGGCCGGCACGTAGACCGTGGCCGTGCTGTTCGCCGGCACCGTGATCTCCCAGGTGAAGACGCCGTCCTTCAGCGTCCAGGCGCTGCGGATCAGGCCGTAGGGCGAGCGGAGCTGCGCGCTCGCGCTGGTCAGCTCGCCGCCCGGCTGCGGGCGCATCACGATCCGCTTATAGCCCGGCTGCTCCGGGTCCACGTCGATCCCCGCCACCACGGCGTAGAGCCACGCGCCGATCGCTCCGTAGGCGTAGTGGTTGAAGGAGTTCATGCTCGGGTCCTGGAAGCCCCGGTCGTGGGTCCAGCCGTCCCAGCGCTCCCAGATCGTCGTGGCGCCCTGAGTGACGGAGTAGAGCCAGGAGGGCCAGGTGGTCTGCCGGAGCAGCCTGTAGGCCACGTCGGTGCGGCCGTTGTCGCTCAGCACCCGATTGATGTAGGGCGTGCCGACGAAGCCGGTGGAGAGGTGGTCGCCGCGGCGCTCGATGTCGCGCACGAGTTCCTCCATGGCCACCGGGCGCAACTCCTCGGGCAGCAGGTCGAAGTGCAGCGCCAGCACGTAGGAAGTCTGAGTGGCGCCACCGATCAGGCCGCGCTTGGTGACGAAGCGCTCCTGGAAGGCCTGCCGCACCTCCTCGAACATCGCCCGGTAGCGGGCCTCGTCCTCGGTCTTGCCGAGCACGCCGGCGATCCGGCTGAGCAGCTTGCTGCTGTAGGCGTAGAAGGCGGTGCCGAGCAACTCCTTCGATGTGTTGCCGAAGCGGTCGCTCGAACCGTCGAGCGCCAGCCAGTCGCCGAAGCCGTGCCAGCCCTCGTAGTCGGCGTAGCAGCGCAGGCCGTCGCGGCTCGTGGCGCTGAGGAACTCCACGTAGCGCCGCATCGAGTCGTAGCGCTCGGCCAGGATGCCGGTATCGCCGTAGGCCAGGTAGATCGTCCAGGGGCAGATAACGCCGGCGTCGGCCCAGGCCGGGCCGCCGTCCACCGCTGCTGCTGGCCAGCTCGTGCGGCTGTTCTTGCGCACAGTCGGGTTCGGCACCACCTGCGGGTAGGCGCCCTCGGGCGACTGCGCATCCTCCACGTCGCGGATCCACTTAGTGAAGAAGCCGGCCACATCGAAGTTGAAGGCCGCCGTGGCGATGAACACCTGGGCGTCGCCCGTCCAGCCCAGGCGCTCGTTGCGCTGCGGGCAGTCGGTGGGCACGTCCACGAAGTTGCCCCGCTGGCCCCACTCAATGTTGTGCTGCAGCTGCGTGATCAGCGGGTCGGAGCACTCGAAGCTGCCGGTGTGCTCCATATCCGAGTGGAGCACCACGCCGGTGATCGTCTCGCTGGTCACCTCGCCGTGGTAGCCGCTCAGCTCAACGTACTGGAAGCCGTGGAAGGTGAAGCGCGGCTCCCAGATCTCCTCGCCCTCGCCCTTGAGCGTGTAGTGGTCCTCCTGCTTCGTGGTGCGCAGGTTCTCCAGGTAGAGCGTGCCGTCCGGGTTGAGCATCTCGGCGTGGCGCAGCGTCACCGTCTCGCCGGCCTTGCCGCGCACCTTGATCCGCAGCCGGCCGACCATGTTCTGGCCCATGTTGAAGATCCAGCGCGAGCTGTGGAACTCCTTGATCTCCCGCGGCTCGCCGACCGGCTTGATCTCCATGATCCGCTTGACCGTCGGGCCGCGCATCCCTGTCAGCGCGATCCCGGGGTCGGCGAAGATCTCCACGGGCAGCCAGGCGCCATCGTCGTAGCCGGGCGCGTCCCAACCTGTCAGCTCGCGGCGAGCGTCGTAGCTCTCGCCCATGATCAGGTCGGCCGCCAGGATCGGGCCGTAGGCGTACTTCCAGCCCGGCCCGGTCGCGATCGTCTCCGTGCTGCCATCCTCGTAGGTGACGACGAGCTGAGCCAGGAACTTCGGCCGGTCGCCGTAGCGCTGCCGCTCCAGCCAGCCCACGTGGCCGGCGTACCAGCCGTCGCCGAGGATGGCGCCGAGCACATTCTCGCCCTGATGCAGCTGCCCGGTCACATCGTAGACCTGGTACTGCACGCGGATGTCATAGTCGGTCCAGCCAGGAGCGAAGACATCCTCGCCCACAGGGGCGCCGTTCAGGTGGGGCTCGTAGAGGCCGAGAGCCGTGGCGTAGAGCCGCGCCCGCGCCACGGGCTTCGTCACGCTGAAGCTGGTGCGCAGGAAGGGCGCCGGGCTACCGGTGTAGGGACCACCCGCAAGCATTCCGCCCACCCATTCGCCCTGCCACTCGGCCCGGTCGAGCAGCCCGGCCTCCCAGAAGGCCGGCTCGCTGTAGGCCGACGGCTGCCCGTCTCCGTCCCAGACCCGCACCGTCCACCAGGCCCGCTCGCCGCTCGCCAGAGGGCGGCCGCCGTACTCCACGTTCACTGACTGATCCGAGGCAACCTTGCCGCTGTCCCAGAGATCGCCCTGCTCCGCCGCGAGCTTCTCAGCGCTGCTCGCCACGAGGATCTGGTAGGCGCTCTGTCGCGCGCCGCGCCGGTCGGACTCGAGGATCCAGCTCAGGCGCGGCCGCGGGATGTCGAGGCCGAGAGGGTTCACGAGATGCTCGCAGCGAAGCCGGGTGATCTGAACTCCTGTAGCCATGATGTTCTTTCTGTGCTATTGCGATGCCGAAACCGAACCGGAGAGGATGCGCACCGGCCCCAGCAGGCCACTCGGCTCCTGCGGGGCGTAGCGCGAGAAGAAGTCGGGATGCTGCTTGACCAGAGTATTTGTCACCTCTACGCGCAGGCTGTTCGTCCCCGGGCGCAGCAGCGCGCCGATCGCGAAGCGGTAGGGCGGGCAGATTCGCACCCCCGCCCGCTCGCCGTTCACCCAAACCTCGGCCGTCTCGTGGACGCTCCCAAAGTCGAGCTCAGCCGGCCCCGCCTGCGCCCACTCAAAGCTCGTCTCGTAGCGGAAGGTGCCGGAGAAGGTTGGCAGCAGCTCCGGCGCGCTCATGTCGCGCAGCTCCGCCAGCGGCGCCCGCGCCTCGAACGTTGGGTAGCTCAGCGCGTCGGCGGTCGCCACCTGCCAGGGCCCCTCGATCAGCTGCGCGTGAGGCAGCTCGGGCGGCGCCTCGGCGGCAGGTAGTTCCTCCGCGCCGATAACAAGGAGCTGCGACTCGTATGGGCTCAGACGCACCGCTACGCGCTGGCCGTCGCCCTCGCGCTGAGCGGGCGCCGCGACCAGCCGGTTGGCGAACGGGTCGTACACGAGCACGCGGCCCGCCAGCGGCAGCTGCAACGTCGTATCGATCGGCTCGTGGGGGTGCTCGTTGAAGAGCATGAATAGGTCGAGGCCGGGGTGCCGCACGTGGTAGTAGCGCAGGTACGGCACGTCGTCGGCGGCCGTGACCTCATAGCAGCCGAGGTTCCGCAGTACCCGCGGCAGCTCGGCCAGGGCAACAACCTGCCCGCAAGCGGCCAGGCGCGCGCAGAGCTCGGCGGCCTCGCCCTCGCTGGCCCGCTCGGGCTGCCGCTCCACAAACAGCAGCGGCAGGCCCGCCTCACCGAACTCGCTCAGGCGCGCCAGCAAGGCGCCGGGCAGCGCCTCGCAGGCGGGGATCACCAGGCAGCCGTAGCGCTCGCCGGCCAGCGCCAGGCGCCCGCCCTCCACGGCCCCTTTCTCCACCAGCAGGTCGGCGGGCAGCACGTCGCAGTCGATCTGCGCCCGCAGCAGCGCCCGCACCGGCTCGTGGAACGGCATCCAGGCGCCCGACCACTCGGCCTCGGCGTGGTAGAGCACGGCGGCCGGGGCGATATGCTGCCCGCCGGAGAGCAGGTGGGCGACGCGGTTCGTGTACTCGTTCAGCTCGCGGTAGTGGCGGTACTGCGGGTTGTGGCCGCGGGCGTACATATGCGGCGGGCAGTCGGGGTCGGGAAACTCGGCCTGCGAGAAGGCGTGGGGCACGAAGAAGTTCACGCCCCGCACCAGCATGTGGTCGGTCATCCACTTCATCAGGCGCAAGCCCTCGCGCCAGCCGTAGGCCCCGAAGACCTCGCACATCGCCCGCCCGCGCTTCTTCGGGTCCACGTGGGCCAGCGATGAAGCCAGCTTCCCCAGGCCGTAGTGGAAGAAGGCGCCGTCGGCATCGCCAGCGATATTCGCGTACGGCCCGCTATCGAAGCCGGGCGCCAGCTGCCAGAGCACCACATCGATTCCGGCCATGTCCTGGCCCCACAGCGCGCGGAAGAAGTGGCCGGGGCCGCAGCCCAGCCGCGCGTGGACGCCGTTATCCTCCAGCACGTGGCCGATATACTCCACGCCGTGGCTCCGGCACCAGTCGCCGAGCTGCTCCGTGAAGTTCTTGGCGTACAGCCGGCTCGCCACCTGCATGAAGGCGAAGCGGACGGCGCCCGTCCACGGCCCACCCTCGTGCCAGAGCAGCGGGAGCGAGCTGCGCCACGACGGGCCGAGTTCAGCCGCGAGCTGCGCGGGGAAATCGGCGCTCCACGGCAGATCCACGCCGAGCTTGCCGAGCTTCGACTCGTAGTCGAACACCTGGTGGTCGTTGTAGAAGCCGGGCTCGTCGGAGAAGAAGCCGGCGAAGGTGCGGCCAAAGTCCTCCTTGTAGCGGGCGTAGAACGCCTCGTAGACCGTGTCGATCAGCACGCGGACCGAGGCGCGGTCCAGGTAGTTGATATAGTCTCTGTGGCGCTCGCTGCCGCCGTCGGGCGTTGCGAAGAGCAGGAAGATGCGCCAGAGGCCTGCCGGCGCATCCCAGCGCAGCACACCATCCCGCACGTGCTCAGTGAGATCGATCAGCTCGCCGGTGAGCCGGGCGCTGCCCTCGTCGCGGGCAGCCGCCACCGCCGCCACTAGCTCGCCGCGGATCGCCCCCCAGCGCATCGGCTGGATCAGCCAGGGCGCGATCGGCACAGCGGCGCCGGGCTGCGGGCCGAGCAGGTCGAGGTGGCGCTCCTGCAGAAAGACCCGCCGCAGCTCGGGTGGGGCCTCGGCCATACGCCCGGCGGCGTGGCCGGTGGGAAAGTGGTCGTCGTCGAGAACCCAGACGCGCATCTCGCGCTGGCGCGCCTCGTCCATGATCAGGTCGAAGTCGCGCCACCAGCGCTCGCCGAGGAAATCCGGGTGCGGGCGCGCCTCCACGCACACGGCCCGGATGCCGGACTCAGCCACGCGCGCCATCTCGGCGCGGATCACCTCGGGGCTCTCGCCGCGCTGCCAGAGGAAAGGCGCGATGTAGTTCGCCTCCTCGCCCCGCAGCACCTCGTGAAGACGGTCAGACATAGATCTTCCTATCAGGTGCTTACTCGACGGGCCGTTCAGCCAGCAGCCGCGGCGCGGCGAGCAACCCGGCCGGCTTGAGGCGATACTCGTAGCTCCAGTCGTCGCCCGTCGTGCGCCAGGCGTTCGGCCCGAACCAGAAGGCGCGCTCGTCGGCGTTGTGGACGCAGCCGAAGGTATTCACCCGGCTGCCGTAGGCGGTGATGTCGATGGCGTGGTCGCCAGGCGCCAGTTCGCCCAACTCCAGCTCGAAGGGCGCGAAGGCGATGGCGCCGATCCGCCGCCCATCGAGGTCGGCTGTGAGCAGCGGAGCCTTGAATTTGGCGGCCCGCAGCGTCAGCGGGGCGCCGTCGCCCGCCACGCTGCAGTGATAGGTGACGTTGCCGCCGTAGAACGGCAGCCCCTGGCTCGTCCAGTCGCCGAAGGCCAGCTCGCGCACCGGCGCGACGACGCGGGCGCGGCTGCCCTCGACCACAACGCCGAAGTCGCCGAGCAGGTAACACCACTCCACGGTCGTCTTGCGCGCATACGGCATGCTCAGGACGAGCTCGTGACTCCCGGCCTCGAGCCGCGGCAGCCGCACCGTCTGGATCGCCTCGTCCACGTACCAGCCGGTCACCTCGCTCGGCACGTGCTGGCCATCGAGCGTTATGTCGATCTGCTCCGCCCGCTCCAACGCGAGCAACGGCTCGGCCACGGCAACATCAACCTGCAGCGTGAACTTCAGGCTGAGCGTGTGGGCCGGCGGGTCGTCGGGCTCCACCCAGGGCTGGGCGATGCGATTGATGCGGATCGGGTAGCCGAGGCGCTGGCGCACGAGATTGTCGAGGCGCAGCAACTCCTCGCTGGGCCGCCAATCCTCGTCGTCGAGCCGCCATTGGGCCTGGTCGAGCAGCAGCACATTCGGCTCGGAGAGCGTCACTGGCACGGGGCCGGCCAGGCGCCCGGCCTCGATCAGCGCCCGCCGCCGGGGCCGCTCGCCCGCCTCGCGCCGGCCCGGCTCCAGCTCCAGCAAGAGATGGCCGTGGGGCGTGAAGTCCCACTCCAGCAGCGTGAGCCCATCGCGGTAGCCAGCTGCGAGCGGTGCGCGCTCGCCCGTCATCGTGTCGAGGAGCGTGGCCTGCCACTCGCCCCGCACGCTGATCCGCACGCCCTCGCGAGGCCGCTCGCGGTCGAGGTTGCAGAAGAAGACATAGCGCCGCTCACCGTCGACGCGGATCTGGTGCAGGAGCGTGTCGGCAGGCCTGCCGTCGGCGAGCTGCGCGCCCACCTCCCGCAGCGGCTCCACGGCAGCGAGGATCGCCCCGCGGGTAAACGGCACCCGCACGCAGCGCTCGGCGAGGCGTTGCGCCCGCTCCGACGGCTCGGCGTCCACCAGGCTCGGCACCTCGCCGGCGAAGATCACCGTGCCGCCCGCGTCGCGGAAGCGCTCCAGCCGCTCCAGCGTCGTCGCCCGGATCGTCCGCAGCCCCGGCACGATCACCGCGCCGTAGCGCCCTTCCCCGACCACAAACTCCGCCTCCCCGCTCCCTCCTTGCGTCTCCCCGCCGCCAAGCTCCGGCAGCAGCGACTCCGCCACATAGTCGAAGTCGATCAGCCCGTGGAGCAGCCAGCTGGTCACATCGGCGAAGGCGCGCTCCCGCTCCTCGCGCTCGGCGCCGGTCTGCTCCAGCGGGCCGTAGCAGAGCCAGTAGGACTCGATCGGGTGGATGACAGCGACGCGGGCCAGGCCTCGCCCGCGGGTGAGGGCAGTGTTCAGGCGAGCGAAGTGATCCTCGACGAGCCGATACTCGCGCCACCAGGGCATGTGGTCGCCGATCGAGGCGGGATAGTCGCGCTTGGCCTCGCCGCCCATCGAGACCCAGGTGAGGTGGTGGACGCGGACGGTCACGCCGAGGGCGGCCTGCCAGTCGCCTTGGGCCTTGTGGCCGACGAAGTCGTAATCCCAGTTCGTCACGCCGTAGAGCTCACTGAGCACACCGGGCCGCCCGTACTGGCGAGCCACGCTCTGGGCCTGCTTGGCGGTGGTGTACTCGCGGCGGTCGCAGAGCATGTCGATGCCGGGGAGTTGGAAGCGGGCCAGGGAGCGCATCGCCTCGCCGATCGCGGCTGTCTGCGACTCGAGCGTCGGCTCCTCCATCATGTGGCCGGTGAGCGCGAGGCCGTGGGCCGCGCACCACTCCGCCAGCGTGCCCGAGAAGGCGTCCGCGAAGCGCGCAGTCACATGATCGTGGTAGCGATAGCGGGCCACGGAGGCGCGGCCCTCCGGCAGTTCCCAGAACAGCTCAGGCAGGTGATCCTCGAGGCGCTGGCCGTAGGCCGCGGCGTAGCTCTCGAACAGGTCGTCGGTCCAGGGGAGCACGAGGTCGCGAGGCTCGTCGGCGCGGCCAAGGCCTTGCTTGCGGGTGAGTTGGGGCTCGTCGGTGAAGATCGCGGGCACCACGCCGCCGAAGTCGGCACCGACGAGCTCGCGGTAGGGCTCGTGGGTCGTCTCGATGAAGCGCTCGATCGCCGCGCGGCTGAGGGTGTCTACGTAGCTCTGGTAGTTGTAGCGGGCGCTCTCGGCCTCCGTCTCAAGGTAGGCGAACCAGACGGCGGCGCCCTCCGGCGGCTCCTCGCCATCGGCTAAGCGGCCGTAGGCGGCCAGGCGCCCGTCGCGCAGCGCCACGTAGTAGCGGGCCAGCAGCACGCCGTTCTCGGCGCGCGCCGCGGGCGCCGGGCCTATGATCGCCCGCTCGGCGCCGCGGGCGGCTGGCGCCGCGCCGTAGGGCCGCGGCGTGAAGAGCAGGTACTTCGCGCGGTAGCGCCGCTCGCGCGTGACGAGGCCGCCGGCGAAGCCCGAGGGCCAGCAGTCCTCGTCGTAGAGCCAGGCCAGCATCCCCTCGCGGCGGG
>DAOUGF010000518.1:0-5920 GCA_034429295.1 Chloroflexaceae bacterium | reverse complement strand
GGCCGGCTTCTCATCCAGGCAGATGGTGCTGTATGCGGGCGGCGGGATTCGGGGATCGGCGACTCAGGAGGAAGCGTGAAGCGGATACTGTTGACCGGAATGTCGGGAACCGGTAAGTCGACCGTCATCGGCGAGCTCGCGGCGCGGGGCTACCGGGCCATCGACATGGACGAGCCCGGGTGGTCGGAGTGTGGGCCCGACGGCGACTGGATCTGGCGCGAGGAACGCATTGGAGAGGCCCTGGCGCATGAGGAGGGCGAGGTGCTCTTCGTCAGCGGCTGTGCCACGAATCAGATCACGTTTACCCTCAGTTCGATGCCATCATTCTGCTTTCGGCGCCGGCGGCGCTCCTCATCGAGCGGCTGGCCACGCGGACGAACATCCCGTACGGCAAGCACCCCGACGAGGTGGCCGAGGTGCTGGGCTACCGCGAAAGCGTCGAGCCGCTCCTACGGCGGAGCGCCACGCATGAGATCGATACCCGCGCCCCGCTCCACGAGGTTGTGACCGCGGTGCTTCGCCTGTCCGGTGTCGAGGAGCAGCGCCGTCCTGATGACGGGTAGCGTCGGCCCGTGGCGTTGCGCCCTTCACCGTTTGGCCGCTGGCTGTTGCCTGCTGCATGCTATTCTGGAAGGCGGCAATCGGCGATCGGGCTGGCGAGCTGCCAGATGGAGGGATGGAGATGAGCGGACGGCTCTGGCTGGTCGGGGGTGTGGTCGCCCTGCTGGTGCTGGCGCTCGGCGCGCTGCTGTTCTTCGGCCTGCTGCTCGGGCTGAACGGCTACAGTGAGGCGAAGGGCGGCGCCATCCTGCTGGCCTACCTGGGGGTGATTGCGGTCACGCTGGGGCTCTCGATCTGGGGAAGCGTGGTGGGGGTGCAGGTTGTCGCCGCCCGCACAGGCTGGTCGTTCTGGCTGCTCGGGCCGCTGACGGTGGCGGCTGCGGCGCTCGCCGCCTTCGCGCTGATGGTGCTCGGCGCGTTCGTGCTCCTGCTCCTCCTGTCATAGCGGCCACCCTGTATACTGGCGTCCACGGGTCCGACGCAGTGCGCCTGGAGCAGCCCGATGTCGCTTCTGGAGCTTTCGGCCAGCGAGCTCGCCGCGGCCACCCGCGCCGGCCTGCTCACGCCCGTCGAGGTCGTGGAGGCCTACATCGGCCGGATCGTCGCGGTGAACCCGGCGATCAATGCCCTGGCTCACGAGCGCTTCGCGGCGGCCCGCCGCGAGGCCGCCGCCCTCGCCGCCACCCCGCCCGCGGCCCGCGGCCCGCTCTTCGGCGTGCCTGTCACGATCAAGGATGCCTTCGATGTTGCCGGCACGCGCTGCTGCTGCGGGCTGAGCAGTCGCGCCGACCACGTGCCGCAGCGTGACGCCGCGGCGGTGGCCCGGCTGCGGGAGGCCGGCGCCATCGTGCTCGCCACCACCATCACCCCCGACAACTGCTGGGCGCAGGAGACGGTCAGCCCGCTCTTCGGCCGCACCCGCAACCCCTGGGACCTGCGGCGCAGCGTTGGCGGCTCCACTGGCGGCGAGGCGGCGCTGATTGCTTCCTTGGGCTCGCCGCTCGGCCTCGGCTCCGATATTGCCGGCAGCATCAGGCTGCCCGCCGCCTTCTGCGGCGTCGTCGGGCTGCGGCCCACCAGCGGCGCCATCCCTGAGGCGGGCTTCTGGCCGCCCTCGGCCGGCGCCCTGGCTCACCTGAACGCCGTCGGCCCCCTCGCCCGGCGGGTCGAGGATGTCGCGCTGGCCTTTGCCGTGCTCCGCGGCGCCGAGCCACGCCCGCCCAACCCGGAGCTCATCGCCGGCGCCCGGCTGGCCTACTGGAGCGACGTCGGGCTGCTGCCGAGCAGCCGAGCCGTGGGGGCGGGGGTACGGGCTGCCGCCCGAGCGCTCGAGAGCGCCGGGATGCGTCCGGTGGCCGGCGCCCCCGCCGCCCGGCGCCTGGCGCTGCTTGGCTGGACCGCCTGCTTCGGGGCGGCCGAGCGCCGGTCGGTCGCCGAGGGCTTCGGCGGTGGCGTCCCCTGGTCACCCTGCGCCGAGCTGGCGAGGATGCTGGCCGGGCAAGGTCGCGTCAGCCCCGAGGCGCTCTACTACTGGCTGGGCTCGCACCTCGGCTCGCTGCTGAACGAGCTGGCCCTGCAGCTCGACGGCGCCCGCTGGGGGGAGGAGCTGCGCGGGCAGCTGCTGGAACTGGTGGGCGAGGATGGGCTGGTCGTCTGCCCGGTCTTCCCCACCACGGCGCCGCCCCACGGCTACTCCTACCTGGCGATGCTCGCTACGTTGAGCTACCAGGTCTGGGTCAACCTGGCCGGGCTGCCGGCGCTGGCGCTGCCGGTCGGCTTCAGCGGGCGCGGCATGCCGGTGGCGGTGCAGCTGGTGGGAGCGCCGGGCGGCGAGGCGCGGCTGCTGGCGGCCGGGATGGTGCTGCAGCAGGCGCTGATGCCGCGCTGGATGGGGCCGGCGCCCCAACACGGGCGACAGGTGCTCTCCGCAGACTCATGATGAGAGGTGGCATATGACGCTTCCCACGCCGGTGTTTGTCGGCTTCTTTCCAAAGCTGACCGCGCCACGACCCGACTGGCTGCAGGTCGAGGCCGTCGAGGAGATCGCCAGCGTGAGTACATGCGTCTCGCCGGCGCCTGAGGATTGGATCACTCACTGGAAGCACAACGACTTCGGCTTCTACGATACCGAGGCGCTGGCACGTTCAATTGTCCCCGGTGACAGCGTGGGGTACGACCTCTACGCCTACGAGCTCTTCCCGCTCTCCTGGTTCGACCAAGAAGCTGAAGTGTTGGAACACGTTCCCGAGAGCGGTGCACTACCGCCCGACTATGCATTCCTGGGCTATGACATTGTGACGAAGTCAAGCAGCCACGTCTTTGAGTGTTCGCCGCTTTCCTGCAACAGCGCAGCCAGCGAGTTTCCGACGAATGCCTGCTGCTTGATCGATGATGAGGAGCAGGCGCATCAGGCAGTGCTGCGCATGAGCCAGCCAGACTCGGGGGTCGAGCCCGGGCCATACTACCTGTTCAAGGTGTACCGGAAGCGGCGCGGCTGAGCACACGAGCTGACGAAGGCGTAGGTGGGCTGCGGCCACGAATCAGCGGGGGCAGCGATCCGTATCACAGCACCACCCTGCCGGAGGCTGCGCCTCATCGCGAGGCTTTGGGAGCGGGACGGCCGATTCAGAAGGGCGGTGGGCGGGAAGATGGCCGGCGCGCGAAGCGCCACCACACCACCGGAGCCGTGCCGTGAGCACACGACGAGGCGGGCGTCCCACAGGGGACGCCCGCCTCAGGGCGGTCGCTACGCGGCGACCTTCCTGCGCCGGCGAGGCTTCGGGGCCGGCGCATCGGCGGAGGCGGCCTCGGCCGCGGGCTCGGCGATCCGCTCCTCGGCCGCAGGCTCCTCAGCGGAGGCCTCGGGCGCGGCGGCTGCGTCGTCGCCCTTGCGAGGCAGCGGGGCGGGGTCGGAGCGGAGCACCACCAGCTCGACGCTGGTGCGGCGCTGCCCTTCGCGGTCGGTGTACTCGCTGCTCTGCAGGCGGCCCAGCACCCGCACGCGCTCGCCCTTGCCGAAGCGGCTGAGCGCCTCGCCGGCCTCGCCAAACGCCACCAGGCGGAACCAGTCGGTGCGCTCCTTCCAGCTCTCGCCCTGCTTGTAGCTCGAGTGGACGGCGATGCTGGCGGTCACGACCAGGGTGCCAGTCGCGGTGGAGCGGGCCTCAGGGTCGTTGCCCAGGTTGCCGACCAGCTCGCTGCGGTTGACGTTGGTAGCCATCGTTCTCTCCTTTGCTTGCTTGCCGCTGCTGCGGCGTTCCGTTCGGTCCTGGCCCAGACACGCCACTCCCCCGGACGAGCGCCAAGGGATCCAGCTGACCAGTCTTATTCGGGGCGGGGGTCCCCGAAAGACGGTCAGCCCCTTGCGCTCAGGACGAACAAAGAGAGCATAGAGAATGAAGCATAGAGAAAGCCCGAAACGCTCCATTCCTCATTCTCTATGCTCTCTTTGTGTGGGGAGTGGCAGGCTGAACGGGCAGGCCGTAGCGGACGCCCGCGCCGCGCAGAGCAAAGGAAATGTTGGCCGCCAGTCAGCACGCGACCGAGCCGCCGGCAACACAACGACTGCGCAGGTCGCCACACGAGCCTGAGTCGAGCGGCGACCGCTGCTCGCCTGACTTCGAGCAGGGCGAGGTCGAAGGGAGACACGGCTGAGCGTGCGACTCGCCTCAAGGCCAGCAGCCCATGCCGTCCCTGGTGGACGCGGCGTTGGTGGGCTCGGCCAGGGCAACGAGGCAGTTCGAGGAAGATCCGGCGCAGCTCGCGCAGCTCCGTGCCCACCTCCAACAGCATGACCGCGATGACGCTACATGCCGGCGCGACGCGCCATCACCGGCGCCTGACCGAGAAGCCCGGTCTCAACGAGCATTGGGCGGAGAGCGGTGCCGGGCGAGGTGTGCGTACCTGCATGGCAATCCTCCATCGCGAGCACCAGGGTGCGAACACGGTGTGCGAGGAGGATAGTACGCACAGAGATACGAGGCAAGGCTGCAGGCACTGGTCGTGGCGGCGGTGTGCCATCCGGATCGGTGGCAACGCGCAGCACCGCACGCCGACGGCCATTCGGCAGTTGGATGGGAATGTAGGCGGGGCCTTGGGGAGAAGTCGACTTGCTCAGGGGGAAGATCTGGCCAAACAGGGGATGGGCAGGGTCAATGATGGTGACCTGGCGAGTCACCTCATCGGGTAGTGGGGTTGTATGCGATAGTTGGTTTGCCCACGCGCTGGCGGCCGTAGAGCAGCAGTAGCTCGCCGCGGCGCTGCCGTGCCAGCACGCTGTCGAGCATCTCCAGTTCAGCCGTACGCTCGAAGAACACGGTGCCTCCCAACAGAGATACATGGCGAGAATCTTATACTCTGGCGACGTATCTCCGCGAGAAGCGTTAGACCGGCGTCAGGCGCGGCCTACGGCAGCCTGGCCCTGTGATGACGGATGCTCAGAGTGTCGGCCTGACCCGATACTGCAACGCCTCGGCGAGGTGCGCCGGGGCGATCTGCTCGGCACCAGCGAGATCGGCGATGGTGCGAGCGAGGCGCAGAGTGCGGTGGTACGCACCGGCGGAGAGGTCGAGCTGGCGCACGGCCGCCTTCATCAGGCTGTGG
This sequence comes from Chloroflexaceae bacterium, assembly GCA_034429295.1. Taxonomy (GTDB): domain Bacteria; phylum Chloroflexota; class Chloroflexia; order Chloroflexales; family Chloroflexaceae; genus OHK40. Next base: position 757 of record DAOUGF010000518.1, on the reverse strand, counting down.
CCTGCGCCGTCGAGTGAGCAGAAGGCGCGGATATCCGCCGGGCTCAGCTCTGCGTTCGTTGTGCAGAGCGGGTTGCCTAGGAAACGCTCGCGCTGCAGGCGCCGCGCCGCCGCGACCCGCTGTGCGACGATTGCCGATGGCTCGCCCACTCGGCCCGAGGTCAGCTGCTCATAGGTGAGGCGCGGCACCTCCAGATGAAGCTCGATACGGTCGCGTAGTGAGGCCGGGATGCGGCGTTGGTAGCGGCGGACCAGGGCCGGCGTGCAGGTGCAGATCGCCTCAGCATCGCCAAACCAGCCGCAGGGGCAGGGCCGCGCCGTCGCGACCAGCTGAAACGCCGCCGGCAGCGAGAGCGCGCCGCTCGGTCGCTCGATGCGCACTGCGCGCTCGTCCAGGATCGGCGCGAGCGGGACGAGCTTGACGCCAAAGGCGGGCAGGTCGTCGAGCAGCAGCAGACCGCGATGGGCGCGGCTCACCGCCCCTGGCCGCAGCCGGCCGGCGCCGCCACCGTAGAGCTGAGCTGTGCTCATATCCGGGCGAGGCGCCGCGCAGGGCCGCTGCTCCGAGCGAACGCCATCCTCCAGCGGCTGGCCCGCCATTGCCCGTAGCGCGGTGACGCCGGCCGCCTCGGTCTCGGACAGCGGCGGTAGCAGACCGAGCAGTGTGCGGGCCAGCGTCGTCTTCCCCGACTCGGGCGCGCCGATGAGCAGCACATGGTGGCCACCCGCCGCGGCCACCTCCAACCCGCGTTTCACGT
>DAOUGF010000517.1:0-6997 GCA_034429295.1 Chloroflexaceae bacterium | reverse complement strand
TGCTCTAACATCACGCCACCGGCCGGCGTCTGCCCAAACGCCTTGCCGCAGGCGGCGAGCAAGCCGCTAACAACCGGGATGCCGACTCCGAGCGACGTACCCTGTAAAAAACGGCGGCGGGAGAAGAGCGAAGGCTTCAGTGGGGGAGTCATGGGGTTTCCTCTGTCACCAGGAAGTTGGGCTTAACCAGGGGCTTGATGAGGCCAACGGCATAGTACGAAAAGTGCGCCCCTCCGTGGGGTATAGCCTCGCAACCTGAGGTTAACGCTTCCCAACACCACCGACCCTCAAGGCGATAGCACAAGCTTGGGGTACAACATCGCAACCTGTGGTTAACGCTTTGACTCCCGCCGTGGCGTGAGCCGCGGCGACCACCATCCGCGCCAGCGCCCGGGCAGGGGGAGGTTTGGATCGCGAATGACGCGTTACGAAGTGGCGCGCAGCGCTTAACTGAAGACGCGAAGCGAGTGGGCCGCTGATGCTGTGCCCGGCAGCGGGCGTGGGGCGGGGAACGCATCGCCCGCTCTCGGCGCCGAGGGGCATGCAGCGATGGCGTGTCGGTGCTGGTGGCCGTCGGCTTCGGGGGTTCCAAGGGGGCAGCCGCCCCCTTGGCGGGGAGCGCGAGGGGCGGAGCCCGCTCGCATCTCCGCCCACCGCGCAGGTGGTACTGGTAGGGGGCAGCCGCCCCCTTGGCGGGGAGCGCGAGGGGCAGAGCCCGCTCGCAAGATCACGCACCGTGTAGGTAGTACTGCTACGGGGCAGCCGCCCCCCTTGGCGGGGAGCGTGAGGGGCAGAGCCCGCTCGCAACCTCACCCACCGTGCAGGTGGTAGGGGCATGGAGTGGCGCCCTGCAGGCAGCGCGTCGCAGACACCAAGCAGGGGGGTGCGGAGGCGGCCGGCGCCCACCCTACGCCATCGTATCCCAGCGCTCGCGCGTCACCTGATGCTGGAGCGGCTCCCCGCCGAGGAAGCGCAGGATCTCATCAACGGTGATGCGCCCCTGGCGGCGGCGCGCCTCCAAGCTGGCCCCGGCGATATGGGGCAGCAGCACGCAGTTCTCCAGCTTGAAGAACGGCGAGTCCGGCGGCAGCGGCTCGGTGGGGTCGGTCACATCGAGCAGGGCGCTGATACGCCCTGACTGCAGCTCGGCGAGCAGCGCATCGTGATCGATCAAGCGACCGCGGGCGGTGTTCACGAAGAGCGCGCCCGTCCGCATGGCGGCGAACTCTCTGGCGCCGAGCATGCCAAGCGTCTCCGCGGTGACGGGCGCGTGGAGCGAGACGATCTCGCTCGCCCGCAGCAACTCATCCAGCGTCACGAGCTCGGCGCCGTGGGCAGCTGCGACGGCCGGGGTGGCGTAGGGGTCGGCGAGCAGCAGCCGCGGGCCAAGCGGGCGCAGCAGTTGCATCAGGCGCCGCCCGATCGCGCTCGCGCCGATGATGCCGATCGTGCTGCCGCGGATCTCGCGCTGGCTGGCGAGCGGCACCCGCCCCTTGCCAGCGCGGTAGCGCTCCTGCGAGGCGAAGGCGTTGCGCCAGGCCACAATGATCGCGCCAAGGGTGAACTCGGCCACCGCCTCGGCCAGCGCCTCGTTAGCGTGGCTCACCAGTAGCCCGCGCTCCAGCGCCTCGCGCGGCAACAACTGCTTCACCGTGCCCGCGCTGTGGACCACTAGCCGCAGCGGCGAGCTCGCCGGCGTCCAGTCCGCGAGCGGGGCGAGCCGCGGCACGCCCCAGCCGGTGACCAGCACTTGGGCCCGGCCCAGCGCCGCGGCCACTGCCTCGGCCGACGGCCGCCCCGGCCCTTCCCAGCGCTCCACCTCGGCCAGCCCCCGCAGCCTGAGCAACTCCTGATCCAGCTCCAGCTCCCGCAGCAACTCCGGCGCGAGCGCCACATAGACAATCGGGGTGTTCATAGGTTCCAAAGTATCTTTCCCGGCGTCCAGGGCGCCGGCGCTTCCGATACGAACGCACACTTCCGAAGCGATGACGCTCCAGCTTGCGAGCGAGCCGGCCCATCCCTGCTGGCACGCATTATGCGGAGCTACAGGCTAAGGTAGCACAGATTCTCAAAAGTAAGCGCCATGTCACGCCTCTTCCCCCAGCCCAGGACGAGCCGCCCCGGCATCCCCGCCGGTGGCGCCCCGTATCGTCTGCTCGGCCTACCCCTGCTTCTCCTGATCGCGCTGCTTGCTGCGCTTGCGCCCGCCGCCCCTGGCGCGGCGAAGCCCCCGTCACAAGAACCGATCGAGGCGCCCTCGCTCGCTATGGGCGTCACAGCCTTACACGAGGCGGGCATCACTGGCGAGGGCGTCACCGTCGCCGTGATCGACAGCGGCCTCGCGCCGATCGGCCGGCGCTGGCAGCCCCAGCCCGACGGCAGCCTGATCCTGCGCCATCCCTCCGGCAAGCGCAGCTTTATTGTCTACCGCGACTTCGTGGAGCCCGCCGGCGACAACAGCAGCGACCCGAACGGCCACGGCACCCATGTCATCGGCACGATCGCCAACAGCCGCCCGCTCCGCTCCAGCGGCAAGGGCGCGATGGGCGTGGCCCCGGGCGTGAATCTCGTTGTCGCCCGCGCCATCGGCGCCGACGGCAGCGCCGCCTACCAGACGGTGATCGACGCCATCGATTGGGTGGTGGCGCAGCGCGATGTCTACGATATCCGCGTGCTGAACCTCTCCCTCTACGCCCCGATCGCGAGCCCTTACTGGGCCGATCCCCTCGGCCAGGCGGTGATGCGGGCCTGGCAGGCCGGGATCGTGGTCGTGGCCGCCGCTGGCAACGCCGGGCCAAACGCCGCGACCGTGACCGTGCCGGGGAACGTGCCGTACGTGATCAGCGTCGGCGCCCTGAGGAGCGCGCAGTTCACCGATACAGGCGAGGCCCGGCTCGCGAGCTTCTCGTCCCGCGGGCCGACCGAGTCGGCCTTCGCCAAACCCGACCTGCTGGCCCCCGCGGTGCGGGTGGTCGCCCCGATGCCCGACGACAGCGTCCTGGCCGACAGCGCCTTCGCCGGGCGGCTCCGCGAGCGGGCCACGCTGGATCTCTGGGTGGCCTCGACGCGCAAGGAGGTCGGCTACTATCAGCTCAGCGGCACCTCCATGGCCGCGGCCGAGGTGAGCGGCCTGGTGGCCCTGTTGCTGCAGAGCGAGCCCACGCTCACGAACGATCAGGTGAAGCACCGCCTGATGGCCACCGCCCGCCTGGCCCAAGTGCCGGCCAGCGGCGCCGCCGCCTACTCGATCTGGGAGCAGGGCGCCGGGCTGGTGCAGGCGCAGGCGGCGCTGGCGAGCGACAGCACCGCCGCGGCCAACGGCGGGATGGACATCGCCGTCGATCTCGACCCGCAGGGCAGCGTGCACTATTGGGGCCTCACCAGCTTCGACCCGGCCACGAGCAGCTTCAGCCTGCCACCTCTGCCGGGCACACCCGCTGGCTATCTGGTCTGGAGCGGCGCCGGGCGGGCCTGGGCAGGGGCTACCTGGAGCGGCGACCCCGAGATCTGGGCAGGGGCGGGCCGCGCTTGGGCCGGGGCAGGCCGTGCATGGGCCGGGGCGGGCCAGGGCTGGTCGGGGGAGGCTGAGCTGTGGGCCGGGGCGGGCCGCGCTTGGGCCGGCGCCCTGCCGCCCACGCCCGTCTCGCCGATCCACAGCGAGCTCGACGCCGCCGGCCAGGTCATCGCGCTCCCTCTCGTGCGAGGCGGGCCGTAGAGGGCGAACACAATGTGAACGAGACCATCCTTGCGCCATATTTGACGCCCGAGCAGGCGGCGCTCCTCCGCTACGAGGGCGCGCTCTCCCCGGCGACCCTGGCGGCGCTGGGGTCGCGCCTGCGGGCTGAGCTTGGCGCGCTCGCCACTCTCGTGCCCGAGCCCCTCGCCCGCGACCCGGCCGCGCTCGCCCGCCGCAGCGGCAGCTTCTGGGAGGGCACTCTGCTCTGCGCCGATCTGAGCGGCTTCACGGCGCTGGCCGAGCAGCTCGCGACCGACGGCCTACGGGGGATCGAGACCCTCAGCGGGCTGATCAACCGTGTCTTCGGCGCTCTACTGGAGGAGCTCCACGGCCACGGCGGCGTGGTCTTGAAGTTCGGCGGCGACGGGCTCACCGGCTTCTTCGACGCCGAGGCGCCCGGCCCGGATCATAGCCTGGCAGCATGTGCCGCCGCGCTGGCCATGCAGCGGCGCATGGCTGCGTTCACCTCTCTCGCAATCGGCGGCAGGAGCTACCACCTCCGGCTGCGGATCGGCATCCACCGCGGGCGCCCCTTCGGCGCGATCCTGGGCGACGAGGAGCGGCGCGAGCTGGTAGTGACGGGCCGCGCCGTCAATCAGGTGGCGCTGCTGCAGGAGCGGGCCGCCCCCGGCGAGGTGTTGATCAGCGCTGCGACCCTGGCCGCCCTGCCGGAGGCTCAGAGCGCGCCCCACCAGGGCGGGCACCGGCTCCTTGCGCTCCCGCCTGTCGCGCCTACGCCCGTGCCGCCGCTCCCTCCGCCGCCCGCCGGCGACGATCTGCCGACGCTGGCCGGGCTCGCGGCGCAGATCGCCGAGCTACGGCCTTTCCTCCCGGCGGCGCTGCCGCAGCATGTGCTCTTCCCCAGCGGGCCGGCGAGCGGCGAGTTTCGCCCGGTGAGCGCGCTGTTTGTGAACGTCACCTCCCTGGGCGGCGTACTCGCCATGCTTGAGGAGGCCGAGCCCCTGGCGGCGCAGGCGCTCGGCTGCTACTACAGCCACGTCCAGCAGGTCATCCGCCGCTACGGCGGCGCGATCAACAAGCTCGACATCAACAGCGCAGGCGACAAGCTGCTCGCCGTCTTCGGCGCGCCCGTCGCCCATGAGGACGACCCGCAGCGAGCGGTCGAGGCCGCCCTTGATTTGGCGCCGGCCCTCGAGCGGGCCAACCAGGAGCTCCAGACGCTCTTCGAGGATGCGGCCGCGCTCCTCGGCGCCTCCTGGCGCCGAGCGGTCGATCTGTCGCTGCGCCAGCGGATCGGCGTGGCCACCGGCAATGTCTTCGCTGGCACGGTTGGCTCGCCCCGCCGCCGCGAATACACCGTGATCGGCCAGACGGTGAATCTCGCAGCGCGCCTGATGGCCGTGGCCGAGCCCGGCGCCGTCGTTGTCTCCCCCGCAACTGCACGGGCCGTGGCCGAACTGGCGGCGCCTCCCACCGACGCGCCAAGCGTCATCGCTCTCGAGCCGCTGCCTCCGCTCACGCTCAAGGGCTTCGCCGAGCCGGTGGCGGCCGCATTGGCTGTGCGCCGCGCGGCGACCCCCGCTACTCAGGCACAACCGCCCGCGCCGCTGGTGGACCGGGAGATCGAGCTGGCGCTGCTCCGCGAGGCGGCCAACTCGGCCCTGAGGGGCGCCGGGCGCGTAGTCGCCGTCAGCGGAGAGCCGGGCATCGGCAAGAGCCGCCTGCTCACGGCCTTCTGGGATGAGCTCGCCGAAGAGCCAATGGAGCGGGCCGCCATCAGCTGCGACGCCTATGCTCAGCGCACACCCTACAGCGCCATCCGCGCCATCCTCACCCAGCTGTTCGCGCTCCCGGCCGGCCCTCCGGCCGCGCTCCGTGATGCGCTCGAACGGGCTGTAACCACTACAGCGCCCGAGTTCGCCGCTATGGCTCCGCTGCTCGCTGCGGTCTTCCCTGAGGAGGGCGACACGGCGTCCGAGCCTCAGCCGCCCGGGCCGCTCGCACGGCTGCCGCAGGCGGAGCGACGCGAGCGGCTGCACGATCTGATCGTCGCCCTGCTGGCAGGGCGCATCCAGCGCCGCCCGTTGGCGCTCCTGATCGACGATCTCCACCAGGCCGATGCCTCTTCGCTCGAGGTTGTGCAGCGGCTCGCCCAGCCCGCCGACAGCCTGCCCTTCCTGTTCGTGCTGAGCTACCGCGCCAATACGCTGCCCGCCACGCCTTGGGTTGGGCTCCCGCAGACGACCGCCATCGAGCTTGGCGGGCTGGACCGCGCCGGCAGCCTCGCGCTGCTCGGCCATCTGCTGGAGGGGCTGCCGGCAGATGCGCTCGAGCCTGTGGTCGAGCGGGCCGAGGGGTCGCCCTTCTTCCTCGAGGCTCTGGCGCGCCACCTGATCGACCGCGGCATCGTGCGCCGGGGCGACGACGGCTCCTGGCAGATGCGCGAGCCGCTCAGCGATGTCAGCATCCCCGCCGCGCTCGAGCCGGCCCTTGCGGCGCAGCTCGACCGGCTCGATGAGGCGACGCGGGAACTGGTGCAGGTGGCGGCTGTGATCGGCACCGGGATCGCCTACCCGGTCCTCGCCGGCGTCTACTCGCAGGCCCGCCAGCCGGCGCGCCGGCTGATGGAGCTCGTGGCCGCCGGCATTCTGGTGGCGGACGATCAGGCGCCCCATTCCCATTTCCGCTTCCGCCAGGCCCTGCTGCGGGATGTGGCCTACCAGAGCATTCTCTATACGCGGCGGCGGGAGCTGCACCGGCGGGTGGCCGAGCGCATGGAGGCGGTCTTTGGGCCGCAGCTCGAACGCTTCGCAGCCGAATTGGCCTATCACTACACCCAGGCCGAGCTGTACGACCGCGCCGCCATGTATGCCCTGCGTGCGGCGCGGGCCAGCAGGCGCCACGCCCTCCCCGAGGCCTTGGCAGCCTACAGGCAGGCTCTGGGGCTCGCCGAGCGCCACCCGGGCACCCTCGATCCGGCCGAGGCGCTAGAGGCGCTGGAGGAACTGGCCGACCTTGAGGTGCTGGCCGGGCGCTACGAGCAGGCGTACCGGCACTACGACGAACTGCTTGGCCAGGTGGGCGACGGCTCCCCGGCCGCGCTCCTCAGGCGTGGCGCGCTCTCCCGCAAGATCGGCGGCATTTATGAGCAGCAAGGGCTGCTCGACGAGGCGCTGGAGTGGCTCCACCAGGCCAGGCAGCTCGTCGAGCGCGGGCGGCGCGACACAGCTGACCCTGATACAGGCCAGTTGGAGCTGAGCCGGATCTACGGCGCGATCGGATGGGTCCACTTCCGGCGCG